>JAGWYX010000992.1 GCA_018969165.1 Verrucomicrobiota bacterium | reverse complement strand
GCTTCGATCCGCTCACCGCGGGCTTTTATTTGCCCGGAACATCGGCACTCACCGCCTCGCGTCAGGCCGGCGAACGCCATCAATTCGTTACGGTCACGTTTTCGTCGCGGTATTTGCGCCACCACCTGGCCCATTGCGACGGGGCGCTGCATCCGTTGGTGGAACAGCTCACTCACGGGGCTGTGGGATGCGCCGGTCTCTCGGAAATCCAGCGGTTGACCGCCGAACAGCAGCGGTTGATCGCGCACCTGGTCCATCCGCCGGTAGTCCAAGGAGCGCGGGGGCTTTGGTACCAAAGCAAGGTCCTCGAATTGATGGCCCAGTTCTTCTTCGAGCGACGGGGAGAGGATGAACTTTTCTGCGACCGGCAAAAACGGCTGGCGCGTGAACGTGTGGATCGAGTGATCGCTCTCTTGCGTCGGCGCCTGGCCGAGCCGCCGAGTCTGGACGAGATCGGACGGGAAGTTGGGTGCAGCCCGTTTTATCTCAGCCGCACGTTTTCTCGCGAGATGGGCGTGACCATCCCGCAGTATCTGCGGAAGATTCGCATGGAGCGGGCGGCGGAGTTGCTCCGGAGCGGTCACTACAATGTCACCGAGGCGGCCCTGGAGGTGGGCTACAACAGCCTGAGCCATTTCAGCCTGGCCTTCTGTCAGACGATGGGCTGTTGCCCGGCCATCTATCCGCAAATTGAACCGCGGCCCCGGAGTTCCGGTACCGTGCGGAGAAACAGTCCGCGCACGGGCGGCGCGTAGACCACGGCACAGGGGGGAAATTTCATCCACGGGAACGCAAGGGTGACCGATTGGTCGGCTCTCCACGCGCGTTTTCCGGCGCAACCCACCATCAAAAAATGGCAACGCACCAGGAGCAGGGTGTTGGAACGCGCCTTATGGTAGCAAGGAATGAAGCAAGTAATCCTCATTTCTCGGAAGATCCCCGCAATGTTCGCTCCCGCGCGTTGGTCGGGCGTGGTGCGCTGGTAGCGGTGTGCGGTGTGGAAACGTGAGCGCATGAACCGGTCAGCCCGTCGCTTGCTTCATGGGGCATTCGTTGTCGTCATGCTCACCACGCTCGATTCTCAGGCAAGCGAGACGACGTCGGCGTCCACCGCTGTCACCAATTCACTGGCTGATGCCGATCCGCCCGGCTTCAAAAGCCGCGCCGCAATAGGTCTGGAGAAGCCTGCCGAAGAACCAGGCGAGCGATGGAATTGGCATGTTCAAAGCACGGTCATCCTGCAAGGCGATCCCGGTTTCCCAGCCAAGTATTCCGGGCCAAACAGTCTGAACCCAGCCGGGGAACTCCGGGAGACCGTTTCGCAGGACCTATTCGTTGGACTCAGACTGTGGCGCGGCGCCGAGGTGCACGCCGATGAACTGGTATGGCAGGGGTTCGGCCTGAGCGACGCGCACGGGATCGAGGCATTCCCCAATGGCGAAGCCTTCAAGGTTGGGACGGAAGTTCCCAACATCAACCTGGCGCGTTTGTTTGTTCGCCAAACCATCGGTCTGGGCGGCGAGACGGACAAGATTGAGGATGACGACCTTCATCTAACGAGCTGGCAGGACGCTTCCCGTCTCACGCTCACCGTTGGCCGATTCAGCACCAAGGATGTCTTCGACAATAATGCCTATGCCAACGATCCGCGCACCCAGTTTATGAACTGGGCGCTCATGGCCAACGAGGCCTGGGATTACCCATCAGATCCCTTGGGCTACACGACCGGGCTGGCGGCCGAGATCAACGTGCCCAAATGGGCGCTGCGCTACGGTTTCTTTCAAGAGCAGCGCGTGTCCGGCGGGGCGGCGCTGGACTCCCACTTCCTCAAGGCGTGGGGGATGGTGACGGAAGTAGAGCACCGTTACACCGTTCACGG
>JAGWYX010000991.1 GCA_018969165.1 Verrucomicrobiota bacterium | reverse complement strand
CGATTGGGCGGTGCAAAGTCCGTATCAATCCTCCGGTGTCCATGAACTCCGGGCCGTCGCTTGGGGGAATGATACTTTTGTGGCGGTAGGCGAAAACGGTGATGTCCTGACTTCCGCTGATGGAGCGACTTGGATAGCGGTCAACCGAGCGAACCCGTTGAACCCGCTCAATGGCCGCCACGGCCTTGCCTTCGGCAACGGTCGATTCGTGGCGGTGGGCGATTATGGGGAGATTCTGGTTTCCACCAATGGCAGGGACTGGTCCAACTCAGGCGGCAGTGTCACCAACCAGCTCCTGGCCGTCACCTACGCCAACAACCTCTTTGTCGCGACCGGCAGCGGCGGCATCGTCCTGACCTCCGCGGACGGGCTCGATTGGACTTCCCGTAACAGCGGCGCCAATGATTGGCTGAAAGCCGTTGCATTCGGCGCGAATCGGTTTGTGGCGCTCGGCACTTCGGGGCTCGCCCTGACCTCGACCAACGGAGTGGACTGGGCCGGCCAAAACTGGGGTCTGCCGGCATACCCGATCGCCCTGGCCTGGGGGAACGGCCAATTCATCGGCCTCGCAAGCGACACCAACAACGGCAACGTCATCGCCACTTCACCCGACGGCGTCAACTGGACGGCTCATACCGTGACCGCCTCGGGTGCGCTCGCGGGCGTGGCTTACGGAAATGCCGGTTTTGTCGCGGTCGGTTTCAGCGGGGCGACCGCGACTTCCGCCGATGGTGTCACCTGGACGGACCGGAGCACCGGACCACGGCCTGGGTGGTGGTCGGCCAGCTACGGCGCGGGGACCTTCGTGGCAGTCGGCGACGGCATCCTGACGTCCCTGGACGGCGTGAGTTGGACCAACCGGACCTCAGGGACCAACCTGTTCTTAACTTCCGTCGCGTACGGCAACAGTAACCTCGTCGCCGTCGGTCAGGGCGCGATCCTCAGCTCCGCCGACGGCATCACCTGGACCAACCACGGGTTGACGATTCCTTTTCTCAATGCGATCACGTTCGCTGACGGCGGTTTTGTGGCCGTCGGACACGGCGGCGCCATCTGGACTTCGCCGGACGGAGCCAGTTGGACGGTACGCAATTCCGGGACCGCTCGCGACCTGTTCGGTATCGCGTATGGTGACGGTCACTTCGTGGCGGCGGGTATCCAGGGGGCCATTCTCACCTCCCCCGACGGCGTCGAGTGGACCCTGCAACCAACGAGGGACACCAACGCCTACTTGTCCGGCCTGGCGTATGGCAACGGCCGGTTTGTTGCGGTCGAGCTTGCGGGGGGAACACTCACCTCCCCGGACGGAACCAATTGGACGGAGCATTCGGCCGGTTCACCCGCGGAGGCCAACCCTTCGCAGTCAATCACGTTTGGCGGCGGCTTGTTTGTCTCGCACGATAGCCGGATTCTGACCTCGGCTGACGGCGTGAACTGGACGCCGCGAACCGCTGACCTGGGGCCAAACAGCCTACTCGGAGTTGGCTACGGCAACGGCACCTTTCTCGCCGTGGGCGGCGTCATACTCCAATCCGATCCAATCCTCCACCTGGACGGCAGGCCCGCCGCGGCTGGGATCGATTGGACCCTCACCGGCCCGGCCGCCACCTATCGCATCGAGTATTCTGATCAGTTGTCTCCCAACGGTCCTTGGATGCTGCTGACCACCAATTCGGCCCCGGCCTCGACCCTCACTTGGAGAGACACGGGTGCGGCGGGCCACCCGCACCGGTTCTATCGCGCCATTCTGCTGCCGTACTGACCAGACCCTGGGATAGAATACAGTTTGTGGCGTCGCTTTTGGCTTCTGGCTAGGCGCCAGACCGGGAGTGTATCCCAGCGATACTGGACCGGTCGCGCAACAACGCCAGCAGCCAAAAGCG
>JAGWYX010000990.1 GCA_018969165.1 Verrucomicrobiota bacterium | reverse complement strand
TCCGCCAAGCAAACCAATACCTGCCTCTGGAGCCACGACGCCCAGACCGGCGTTGAAAAGCGCCTGTTCGATCCCAAAGCGCATCCGGAGAAGATCACGCTGTCGAGCTACCAGTGGTCGCCGCGCGGAGACCAGTTTCTGTGCGACAGCGAAAATGATTTGTGGTTGGTCGATCCGCGGACGGCGGGGATCCGGCGATTGACGAAGGATGCCGCCGCTGAACTCGAGCCGACCTTCTCGCCGACCGGCACGCGGGTCGCCTTCGTTAAGGGCAACGATCTTTATGACGTGGAACTCGGCAGCGGGTTGGTCGAGCGCCTCACCAGCGACGGGAGCGACCTGGTCCTGAACGGACGCCTGGATTGGGTTTACGAGGAGGAACTGGCTAATCGGCGGTCTGGCCGCGCCTTCGAGTGGTCGCCCGACGGCACCCGGCTCGCGTACCTGCGGCTCGACGACGCCCCCGTGCCGGACTATCCGATCATGGACTACCGGCCGGTTCACCCCCGAGTGAGCCATCAGCGCTACCCGCTGGCGGGCGATCCCAATCCCGGCGTTTCCGTGCGGGTATCAAGCGTGGGGACGGCCGAAACCAAGCGCTGGACCGCCCACCTCGGGGCCGATGTCGAATACGTCTTGCCCGGCTTGTCCTGGACCGCGGACGGCCGCGCGGTGGCGTTCCTCACGCTGAATCGCGCGCAAACGGAATTGACCCTTCACCGGTGGAACCCGGTCGCGGGCGACGACCGCGTGTTGCTCCGCGAGCAGGATGCGCACTGGATCAATGATTACCTGCTCGACCCGCCGCGGTTCCTGGGCGGGCACCGCCGGTTTTTGTGGTGGTCGGAGCGTGATGGCTGGTTTCATTTATACCTGGGCAAGGGGCGTGACCGGGCCCTGCGCCGATTGACCCGCGGCCGGTGGTTGGTCGAGGCACCCGTGGAGGTGGACGCGACCAACGGTTGGGCCTATTTCGCCGCGACCCGGCGGGACCCTCGCGAGCGCCAACTCTACCGCCAGCGCCTGGACGGCTCGCGCCTGGAACAACTCACCCGCGAACCCGGGACCCACAGCGCGCAGGTGTCGCCGGATGGCGGTTACCTCGTGGACCGCTTTTCGGCGATCGATCAACCGCCGGTCACCCGGTTGTTGCGCGCGGACGGATCGCTGGTCAAGATCATCGATGCGCCGACCAACCACCTGGCCCAATACGCGCTGGCCCGGACCGAATTCATCACCTTGACGACCGCCGACGGGAGCCGCCTGTTTGCGCGGCTGGTCAAGCCCGCCGATTTCGATCCGCGGAAGCGCTACCCGGTCATCGTGCGCGTGTATGGCGGGCCCGGGGTCCAGGTGGTCCGGAACGCCTGGGGCGTGACTTCGCTCGAAGACCATTTTCTGGCCCAGCATGGTTACCTGGTCTGGTCGCTGGACAATCGCGGCTCGGCCGGACGCGGCCATGCCTGGGAGAGCGTCCTATTCCGGCGCCTGGGCGAGCACGAACTGGCCGACCAGCGCCGGGGCACGGACTATCTAAGGACTTTGCCGTATGTTGATCCTGCCCGTCTGGGGATCTGGGGTTGGTCGTACGGGGGGTTCCTGACACTCTACGCGCTGACCCACGCCCCGGACCTCTTCAAATGCGGCGTCGCGGGCGCGCCGGTGACCGACTGGCGGTTCTACGACTCGATTTACACCGAGCGCTATCTGCGCACGCCGGCCGACAACCCCGCCGGCTACGCCGATTCCTCACCGGTGACCGCCGCCGGGAAACTGCGCGCCCGCCTGCTCATTATCCACGGCACGGCCGACGACAATGTGCACGTGCAAAACACGATGAACTTCATCGCGGCCTTGATCGAGGCGCGCCGCCCGTTCGAGCT
>JAGWYX010000989.1 GCA_018969165.1 Verrucomicrobiota bacterium | reverse complement strand
TGGCGGACGCCCCAGATCCGGCCGGTCGAGAAATCGCCGTAGATGTAAACGCCGTCCAGTTCCGGCCAGCGCGCGCCGTAATAGACCACGCCGCCGGTCAGGGACCGCATCTCCGAGTGCGAATGTTCGATGGTGGGCCGCACGACCGGCGTGGGGCCGAGTTTGCGGCTGAGATAGAACGAGTGGCTGCCCTCGAAGACACTCCAACCGTAGTTCTCGCCGCGCCGGATCAAGTGCGCGGTTTCCCACAGGTCCTGTCCATTGTTGCCGACCCAGATGCGGCCGGTTTTGGCATCGACGCACATCCGCCAGGGATTGCGCAGTCCGTAGGCCCAGAGTTCCGGGCGCGCGTTTTTCCAGCCGACGAAGGGATTGTCGGGTGGCACCGAGTAGGGGCGCCTGCCGTCTGGGTGATCGACATCGATACGGAGGATACCGCCGGCCAGGTCGCTCAGGTCCTGGCCCGTGTTCCATCCGTCCGAGTCGCTGGTCCCGTCGCCGCTCGAGAGGTAGAGCATGCCGTCGTGGCCGAACACGATGCCCCCGCCGTCGTGCCCCTCGGAGTGCCACTCGATGATGCTCTGTTCCGACCGTGGATCGCAGCGGTAGGGAGGTTGGCGCTCGACCGTGTAACGGGAGATACGATTGGTCCGTTCGCTTTCCGGGGTTGGCCCGTTGCTGAATACAAAAACGTATCCGTTGGTCCGGTAACCGGGATGGAACGTCACGCTATAAATCAACCGGTTGGTGACGGTCAGGAACGGCTCGACCCGGTCCGCCTCCGGATCGTCGCGGACGCGCAACAGGCGGGAGGGACGCTCCCTTTCGCCGCCTTGGAGGATGACGATTAAATTGTCCGTGCCGGGTTCGGGCGCGAGAAAGACAGGATTGGGCCAGGGGAGACGGGTGAAGACTTTTTCAACCGCGTAAGGCGGGGGCGGATCCGGGGAGCCGACGACTCGCGAGGTCGTCCAGGGAACGCGGTGGTCGATACCGAACGGGGATTCCGCGGTCGCGCCGAAGAGGCCGAGGGTGGTCCAGACCCATGCGCCGAGGAGCGCCACGGGCAGGAGCGCGGAGGCGCGGTGGCGGCGCGATGCCGTTCCGGCCGCGCACGGGCGACGGCGGCTTGGGCGTGGCGGCTTTGTGTCGTGCGGCTGCAAGCTGGTCCGGTGGTTATAGGAGGTGGTGGTGTGGATTGCAACCCTGCCGCGCCGGGTCCTGACCGGGGCTACTGCCGGCACCCGTGGAGCCCGTTGCCAGGGAGAATTGGTTGATTTCCATCAAGGTCGTCCCGCCGGAGACGGACCAAGCTACGTGGCGTGAGAACGATCATTGGAGCGGCCGAGTTGGCGGGCGCGCCTGGGCCGGTCGCGCGTGAGGCGCGAGCGACCGCGGCCGGTTTCGTCGGGGCGCGGCGCGCGCGGGAAGGGCGGACGGTGGCGGCCATGATCCAATGCTACTGTCACGATCGCCACGGCTCGCGCGATGGCCTCTGCCCCGAATGCCAGGGATTGCTCGATTATGCCAACGTTCGACTGGAGCGTTGCCGATTCGGCGAGGCCAAGCCGACGTGCGCCAATTGTCCGGTGCATTGCTACCAGCGGCAGCGCCGCGAACAGGTGCGCACGGTCATGCGCTACGCGGGACCGCGCATGCTGTGGCGGCATCCGATGTTGGCGCTCCGGCACTGGTGGGATGGGCTCACCGCGCCACCGCAACCCGACTTAGGGTCCGTAAGGAAATAAGCTCTCCATTCGCGGCGAGGGATTTTTCGCTCAGACGAGGCACGAGCGACGAGCCTATCCGCGGCGATCGGTGAGGAGCGAGTAACGAAGTCTGAGTGAAAAAGCGCCGCCGCCCGCAGGGTTGCGCGCCAATTG
>JAGWYX010000075.1 GCA_018969165.1 Verrucomicrobiota bacterium | reverse complement strand
AGCACGGGCGAAACCTAGGCCAGTAGCCGGGCCTTGGCAACCCGAAACTGGGACCGTGGCGGCGATCGGGGAGACCTCGGTGCAGCCTGAACCGGCGGTCGGGGGTCCGGTTTCGAGCTGGCGGCCCGACGGTGGGGGGAGGGACCGGCGCGGGCCGGGCATCAAAAAAAGGTCCGTTCGCCGCTTGACTAAACCGGTGGCACACACAATATTTCCCGGCTATTTTCTGTTTGGCGACTTTCCCGACTTGGTGCGCCCAGTCGATTGATATTGTGAAATCAAAACCGAAGAAATCGAACACTGCCTCCAATCACAAGAAGCACCCGTCCACACGCGCGCCGGCGGTGGCGGAAGGCCGGCAGCACCGCGTGGAGAAAGGCAGCGGTTCGGGTGGGGCGCTGGCCGGGCGTTTGCAAGGCGTGAACGGGCGGCCGGAGGCTGAGCCGGCGGCCGTGCCGGAGGGACAGGTGGCGGCGGCGTTGGCGGGGTTGGAGAAGGCGCCGGGCGGGCCGGGGTTGGCCGAGAAGGTCAAGGAATTGGTGAAGTTGGCGCAGGAGCAGGGTTACCTGACCTACAACGACATCAATGAAGCGCTGCCGGACAGCGTGGTCACGGCGGAGGAGTTGGACGAGATTTATATCAAGCTGCGAAACCTCGAGGTGGAGATTGTCGATCAGGCGGAGGTGGACCGGGTCAAGCAGCCGGAGCCGGAAGAGGAGGACGACAAATCGCGGCTGGACATCCTGGACGACCCGGTGCGGATGTATCTGAAGCAGATGGGGCAGGTGCCGTTGCTGACCCGCGAGCAGGAAGTGGAGATTTCCAAGCGGATCGAGGACGCGGAGAACGAGGTCAAGAAGATCATCTACAGTTTCGGGTTTGCGGGCAAGGAGCACATTGCGCTGGCGGAGAAGTTGATTTCCGAGCCGCCGAAGGAACGGTTCGACCGGGTGATCCTGGACAAGAAGATCGAGAGCCGGGACAATCACCTCAAAGCGTTGCGCAAGCTGGTCAAGGAGGTGCGGGTGATCGACCAGCAGGTGGACGGGATTTACGCCGAGTGGCGGGCGGGGGCGAACAAGGCCAAGCGCGAGAAGCTCCACCGGCAGTTCCGAAAACTGGACGAGCGCTTGCAGCGGACCTTTCCCAAGTTCTATTACAAGCAGAAGGTGATCGAGGAGATGGCGCTGGTGGCGGACAATATCCATGACAAGATCCAGGTCAGCCTCCGCGCCATCCAGGAATTGGAGGCTCAGCGCAAGTCGGCCCAGACCCAGGCGATCATTCAATCCGAACAGCGCAAGATCAAGGCCCTGGACGATTTCGTGCGGATGCCCTATCCGGACTATCTCAAGGCCTACCAGCAGTTGCAGCACTTCACCCGCAAGGCGCACCAGGCCAAGACCGAGATGGTCGAGGCCAACCTGCGGCTGGTGATCTCGATCGCCAAGAAATACACCAACCGCGGGTTGTCGTTCCTGGACCTGATCCAGGAAGGCAACATGGGCTTGATGAAGGCGGTCGAGAAATTCGAGTACCGGCGCGGCTACAAGTTCTCGACCTATGCCACCTGGTGGATTCGCCAGGCGATCACCCGCTCGATCGCCGACCAGGCGCGGACCATCCGCATCCCGGTGCACATGATCGAGACCATCAACAAGTTGATGCGGGTGCAAAAGCAGTTGGTGCAAGACTTCGGCCGCGAGGCCACACCGGAAGAAATCGCCGACGAAATGCAGATGCCGGTCGAGCGGGTCCGGGCCATCATGAAGATGGCGCAGCAGCCGATCTCGCTGCAATCCCCGGTCGGCGACAGCGAAGACACCAACTTCGGCGATTTCATCGAGGATAAGACGGCGGAGAATCCGTCGGAGATGACTAGCTACAGCCTGCTGAAGGACAAGCTGAGCGACGTGTTGACCAGTCTGACAGAGCGGGAGCGAAAGGTGCTGGAACTGCGGTTCGGATTGGGGGATGGTTACTCGCGCACCCTCGAGGAAGTGGGCAAGCAATTCAAGGTCACGCGCGAGCGCATTCGCCAGATCGAGGCCAAGGCACTGCGCAAGATGCGGCACCCGACTCGGCTGCGTCAGTTGCAGGGTTTTCTGGAGAGCGAGCCGCTGGAATGACGGCCCACGTGGGTCCGGATCGCCTCCATCAGCCCCTTCAAGGTAAACGGTTTTCGGATCAAGGTCGGCTGCGGCTGGCCCAGCCGGGCCAGGTTCTCCTGGCTGCTTGCCTCCACATCGCCGCTGACGAGGATGACCTCCAGGTCGGGTTCCAGTTGGCGAATTTGGAGCACCATGTCGATGCCGTTCATCACCGGCATCGCCAGGTCGGTAATCACCAACGCCCAGTTGCGGGCGTGGCGTCTGTAGAGTTTAAGACCCTCCTGACCGTCCATCGCCACATGTACCTCGAACTGGGCGCGCTGGAGGCAGGTCTTTATCACCTCCAGGACTAATGGATCGTCATCCACCAGCAGGACTTTCGAGCTGGTCAAAGGACGCGGCGCGGCGCGCCTGACCTGCGCCGAACCGACCTCCCCAGTGCGGGAAACCGGTTCGGTCTGCGTAATCGGAGACCAGATTCGGACGGTGGTGCCGGCATCCTCCTGGCTGTCGAGCAGGACTTGGCCACCGTGCAGACGGACGACACTGTGAACGATGGTCAATCCCAAGCCGGCCCCCTGCGTCTTGGGGCGGGTCGAAAAGAACGGCTCGAAGGCCCGCTGCTGCACCGCAGGGCTCATGCCGAAACCGTCGTCGTGGATCATCAACTCGAACACCGTGGAGGCCGCCATCCCCAGTTCGACGGCACGATCGGCCGGCAAGGTTCGTGGCTGCAACGTCACCGTCACGGTGCCGCCAGTCGCCAGGGCAAAGTGGACATTGAACAGCAACTGCTGAATCACGTTCCGCCATTGCGCCGGGTCCAGCACCGTCGAGCAGCCAGCAAGGTCCGCCTTCAGCGTGATCCGGGCATTCGCGGGCAAAGTCGCCATCCAGGCGTTCATTTCCCGTTCCACCAGCTCGCGCAAATCGGTCAACACCGGTCGAAACCGCCGCTGGGGCCGCGTCGCCAGCAGCACCGCATCCAGCAATCCCTCGGTCCGGCGGGCCGCCGTCTCGATGGCCGTGGCGTATTGCCGCCCGGGAGCGTCAGGGGCCAGGTCCTCCTTGATCAGGGAGACATAGCCCAAGATCGGGACCAGGAAATTATTGAAGTCGTGGGCCAGATGGCCGGCCAGCAACTTGAGCGACTCCAGGCGTTCCTCGCGCTCGCGCAGGGGTCCGGCGCAAGCAATGCCCCCGGGCATTGGCAAGATACCCGAGGGCGAACTCGAGTTGATGGCAGTGTTCATGCGAACCAACGTCCCACATCAGGGCTGCGGCGAATGATCGAGCGTGCGGTGGACCTCCATCAGCAATTGCTCGAGCGGCAGGGTCTTGCTGACGTAGCCGGACGCCCCTTTTTGCAGGGCCTCCTGGAGCAGGTCGTCATCAAACCCCATGCCCGTCAGCATGATCACCGGCAGGTTGGGGTGCGACGCTTTCATGCTCTGAAGCACCTCGAAACCGTCCGCGTCGCTCAGGTCTATATCCAGGATCACCAGATGCAGGCGCTCCTCATCGGCCCGCTGCAGCGCCTCGGCCGCCGTCGCCGCGGTCGTCACCCCGTAACCGCGCTTCTTGAAAAACTCGCCCAGCAATTCACGAATCGGCGCCTCATCGTCCACCACCAAGATTTGCTGTTTCATAGCCCGGACTTCTTAGCATCCTGCCAGTCAAAAGCAAGGAATTCACTCGCGCCGTGGCCCGTCAATCCACGATATTTGACCGACTGCGGGAATTGCCGTGGCGGGCCCAGACCGAGCGGAGTACCCCACGGGCCAAATGTCAAATGTCGAGACCTGACCCCGGGGTGGATTTTGCGCGTGCCTGGACCGGGTTGGCCCCCTAGAGTCCTTCAATCATCATGCCGGCCACCATCCAGACAAGTTCTGATGCCCGTTTCGTGCCCGTGCCCTCTCGCCGAGGTTCCACCACCCTCACGTTGACCACCCGTCGCCTGGCCGCATCGCTTTGCCTGGCAGCCGTGGTCGCCGCCGACGCGAGCGACGGCGGGACCGGCTTGGCCGCGGCGCCGCCGCGCCACCCGAACATTCTCTACCTTGTGGTCGATCAACTGCAGGCCGACATGCTGAGCTGCGCCGGGGAGCACTTCGTCCGGACGCCAGCGATCGATAGCCTGGCGGCCGACGGCGTCCGCTTCGAGTTGGCCTACTGCGCCAACCCGGTCTGCCTGCCCTCGCGAGTGGCCATGATGACCGGTGTCTTGCCGAGTCACTTCGCGATTCGGTCCAATGACGACAACGGCGGGCCGATGCCGCGCGCAGCGCTGGCGCGCTCGCTCGGGTGGCTCTTCGAGCGCGCGGGCTACGCGACGGCTTACGGCGGTAAGACGCATTGGCCTCGTGGAATGACACCACGGGCGATCGGGTTCGAGGAGTACCTGACCACGGACGAGCGGGACGGTCTGGCCAAGGCTTGCGCGCGGTTCATCCGGGAAAAACGGGAGCGTCCCTTCCTGCTGGTCGCTTCGTTCATCAACCCGCATGACATTTGTTACCTGGCCATCGACGCCTATACGCAGGCGGAGCATCTGCCACCAGCATTTCCACACAGCGCTGTCGAGCGCGCAACGCTGGCGGCGGCGCTGCGATTGCCGGCGGGAGTGTCGCGGGCCGAGTTCTTCGCGCGGCTTTGCCCGCCATTGCCCGCCAACTATGCAATCCCCGCGTTCGAGCCTGAGTGCGTCACCCGCCGTTACACCGAGGCTCGACCATTCCGCGAATACGTCCGCCGCCACTGGTCCGACCAGGAATGGCGGCTGCACCGCTGGGCTTACTGCCAGTTGACCGAACAAGTGGACGCGGAGATCGGCCTGGTCCTGCAAGCCCTCCGCGCTGGCGGCTTGGAGCGCGACACATTGATCGTGTTCTCGAGCGATCACGGCGACATGAACGGCGCCCATCGCCTCGAGCACAAGTCCGTGCTCTACGACGAAGCCGCGCGCGTCCCGTTCATCGTCAGTTACAAGGGCGTGACCCGGCCGGGGCTGGTGGATCGGACGCACCTGGTTTCCGCCGGCCTGGACCTGATCCCGACACTCTGCGATTACGCGGGCATCGCGGCCCCGCCGGGGCTGCAGGGGCGGAGCGTGCGGCCCCTGGCCGAGGGGCGCGCGGCGGGGGCGTGGCGTGGCGAGGTGATCGTCGAGAGCCAAGACGGCCGGATGCTCCGAACCGGTCGGTATAAATACAACCTGTACGACAGCGGGGCCCATCGCGAGCAGGTCCTCGATCTGTTTCGGGATCCGGGCGAAATGGTCAACCTGGCGGAGGATCCGAAGTACCGCTACCTCGTGATCGATTGCCGCGAACGATTGCGCCGGTGGGTCCAGGCAACGCACGATACGCTCGCCGACACCTATCTGGTCAAGGCCGGCAATTGACCGATTGGCCGGGAAATTTGGCGTGCGTCCGCCGCGCCGCCTCCGGTATGGTCCCGACACTTTTATGGCGATCATTCGACCGTTTGCCGCACTCCGGCCGGCACCGGAGTTGGCGTCCCGGATTTGCGAACTGCCGTACGACGTGGTGTCCACCGATGAGGCGCGGGCGCTGGCGGCCGGCAATCCCCTGAGCTTCTTCCACGTCAGCAAACCGGAGATCGACCTCGAGCCGGCGCTCGATCCCTACGACCCGCGCGTGTATGCCCGTGGCGCGGAAAACCTCCGTCGGCTGATCCGCGAGGGCGCGGTGCGGCAAGACGCCGAGCCGTGCTTTTATCTTTACCGGCAGATCATGGGCGAGCACGTCCAAACGGGCCTGGTGGCCGCCGCCAGTTGCCAGGACTACCTGTCAAACGTCATCAAAAGGCACGAATTGACCCGGCCAGACAAAGAGGACGACCGCGTGCGCCACATCGAGGCCCTGGACGCCCAGACGGGGCCGGTGTTTCTGGCCTACCAGGCGCCGCCGGCCCTGGCGACTTTCCTGGCACAAAAAATCGCGGGCCCACCGGCGGTGGATTTCGTGGCGACCGACGGCGTGCGGCATTCGTCCTGGACGGTGAGCGGGGCGTCGGACCAGGAGTACATCCGGGGACAACTGGAGAAGGTCGATTCGGTCTATATTGCCGATGGACATCATCGTTGCGCGGCGGCGGCGCGGGTTTTTCGCAGCCGGCAAGGGCGAGGCAACAGTCCGTTCTTCCTGGCCGTGCTTTTTCCCCACGACCAATTGCAGATTCTGCCCTATCACCGCGTGCTCAGTGACCGCAACGGCCTGGCGCCGGCGCAGTTGCTGGAGAAACTTGAATCCGTATTCGCGATCGAACCGGACGGCACGGCCACCCCGCGGCGCCAGCATGAATTGGGCCTGTTTTTCGAGGACCACTGGCGAACGCTCACGTTTCGCCCGGCGTTCACGGCGACGACCGATCCGCTGGAGCGCCTGGACGTCACCTTGCTGCAAAGGCATGTCCTGGCGCCGGTATTCGGCATCGATGACCCGCGCACCAGCCACCGGATTCATTTCGTCGGCGGCATCCGTGGTCCGCGCGAGCTGGAGCGGTTGGTGCGGGGCAGTGAGGACGCCTGCGCCTTCTCGATGTTCCCGACGCGGATCGAGGACTTGATGGCGATCGCCGATGGCGGCCGCATCATGCCCCCCAAGAGCACCTGGTTCGAGCCGAAGCTGCGCGATGCCATGTTCTGCCATTTATTGTGAGCCGCCGAGGGGCGGTTGCCGCTCCGGGGGTGGCTGGCGGAGCCGATGCTGGAGACGCCGGACGCCGGTCCCGGATTGTGGCTGACCTGCGCGGGGCGGGGCTGCTAACGTGGTCGGCATGGCGCTGAACCGGCTCCAACGCGGGTTGCGGGTGACTTTCCTCGGCATGGGGATCAATGCCCTGCTGGCGATGAGCAAGTTGCTGGCCGGATTGTGGGGAAACTCCCATGCCCTGATCGCCGATGCCATCGAGTCGATGGCGGACATGCTCAGCGCAGTGATTGTTTGGCGCAGCCTGGTGCTCGCCGCCAAACCGGCGGACGCCGACCATCCCTACGGACATGGGAAGGCGGAGCCGATCGCTTCGGCGATTGTGGCGACAACGCTGCTCTTGGCGGCCACCGGGATTGGATTCAAATCGGTGCAGGGAATGCTGAATCCGGCTCGCGGCGCGCCGGAGCCCTTCACGTTGGCGGTGCTGATCGGAGTTGTCCTGATCAAGGAAACCTTGTTCCGCTTCGTTCTGCGCGAGGGCACGACCGTGGGCAGCTCCGCGGTTCGGAGTGATGCCTGGCATCATCGGAGCGATGCGATCACTTCGCTCGCCGCCGCCATCGGAATCAGCGTCGCCTTGATCGGCGGCAAGGGCTACGAGTCCGCCGACGACGTGGCGGCGGTCGTGGCGGCCGGCATCATCGCCTGGAACGGGTGGCGCCTGATGCGACCCGCGCTGGACGAGTTGATGGACGCCGCGCCCAATCTGGCGTTGATCGCCGAGATCCGCGAGTCGGCCGCGTCGGTGGCCGGGGTGCACGCCGTCGAAAAATGCATCGTGCGCAAAATGGGCTACCATTACCTCGTGGACATGCATATCGAGGTCGAGCCGCAGATGACCGTCCGCCAGGCGCACGACATCGCTCACCAGGTCAAAAACCGGGTACGCAGTCGGCTGCCGGTCGTCCATGATGTCCTGGTGCACATCGAGCCGGCGAAATAATCTTCTTTCCACCGCGACGCCGTTGCCGTTTGATGCGCGCGGAAGTTTTTCTGAACCTATGAAAATCGTGCTCGCTTACTCGGGCGGCCTGGACACCTCGGTGCTCCTTTCCTGGATCAAGGAAAAGTACGACGCGGAAATGATCGCCTTCTGCGCCAATATCGGTCAGGAGGAGGAGCTGCGCGGCTTGCAGGTCAAGGCGCGCCGGACCGGCGCCGCCAAGGTTTACATCGACGACCTCCAGGATGAATTCGCTCGGGACTTCATCTTTCCGATGATTCAGGCGGGCGCCATCTACGAGAACCAGTATTTCCTGGGAACCAGCATCGCCCGGCCGCTCATCGCCCAGCGGATGGTCGAGATCGCGCGCCGGGAGAAGGCCGACGCCGTCGCGCACGGGGCCACCGGCAAAGGCAACGACCAGGTCCGGTTCGAACTGACGGTGGCGGCGCTGGCGCCCGAACTCCAGGTCATCGCGCCGTGGCGGGACGCGTCCTTCCGCGCCCAGTTCCCGGGCCGGGCGGAGATGATCGCCTATTGCGCCGGCAAAAAAATTCCCGTGGCGGCCACCGCCAAGAAGCCGTATTCGACGGACCGGAACCTGCTCCATATTTCGTTCGAGGCGGGCATCCTGGAGGATCCGTGGCTTGACGCCTCCGCGCCGGCGCACCGGGGGATGTACAAGCTGAGCGTGTCTCCGGAGGACGCCCCGGACCGGCCGGAGTATGTGACGCTGGATTTCGTGCGTGGCGATTGCGTGGCGGTCAACGGCCGGCGCCTGAGCCCGCTCGGGGTGATGCAGAGCCTCAACCGGTTGGGCGGCAAACACGGCGTCGGCCGGGTGGACCTGGTCGAGAACCGGTTCGTGGGGATGAAATCGCGCGGGGTTTACGAGACGCCGGGCGGGGCGATCCTCCACTTTGCCCATCGGCAGATGGAAACGATCACCATGGACCGCGAGGTGATGCATCTGCGTGATTCGTTGATCCCGAAATACTCGGAGTTGGTGTATTACGGGTTCTGGTTTTCGCCCGAGCGACTGGCGCTGCAGGCGCTGGTGACCGAGAGCCAGAAGCACGTGACCGGCACCGTGCGGCTGAAACTCTACAAAGGAAACCTCATCACCGCCGGCCGCAAATCCCGGGTCAGCCTCTACAATCCGCACATCGCGACGATGGAAGCCGACCCGACGAAGGCCTACGACCAGAGCGACGCGACCGGTTTCATCCGGCTGAACGCCCTGCGGTTGAAAGTAGGGGCGCGGGTGCGGGGGAAAAGGTAACATCGCACATGGGCCGAAACCGGGACGGATGTTAAGCTCAATCCACGAACGAATGAATCGTGATTGCCCCAAAAATCTGCCCCGGCAAGCCGGTGATTCGCGGCACGCGAACGCCGGTCGCCATCGTCGTCGGCAGCCCGGCGGGGACTTGCGCTCCGCTGACTGGACGCCTTGGCAGGCGCACGGGTGCGGCGGTCCTCCGCGGCTTTGACAGGGAACGCCCGGAAAGCAACCTCACGACGTGCGGCTCAGCGGTGCCCGAGCAGGCGGGCGGGCAGGAAGAGGATCGCCTTGATCAGCGCCAGCGCGGCTTCGACAGCCGCCGCCGCGAGCCGAAAGGGCAGGAGCAGCAGCCACGCCATGGGAAACACGATCAGGGCCAGGAGGGCCAGCGGGGCGCACCACACCAGCAGCAGGCACCACAGCAGGAACGCAATCAGGAGTCGCATGGCGCGGCGCGGTCAAGGCAGCGGCGCGATGGCCTCAGGCGCCTTGCCCGACAGACAGCAGTTCCAAGCCGCCAGCAGTTCCTGCTGATGCAGCACGGCCCATTCCATCACCAGGTCCCGCACCCGGCCGGGGGCTTCCCCGCCCACCACCATCAGCGGGCGGATGCTGACCACCAGCTCGGAGTTGCCGTAAATCGCATGGAACCGCGCGCCAAACGGCCGGGCGCACAGCATGCGGATCACGATCCCGTAGAACTTTGAAATTACCGGCATACCTTCATCCATCGCTTGCCGCCGACGACCGACGCGGT
>JAGWYX010000074.1 GCA_018969165.1 Verrucomicrobiota bacterium | reverse complement strand
CGACGGCGACCAGTTCGATCACCGCGGGCGCGCAGGTCAACGCCGGCAGCGACCTGGTGAACCTGACGGTGACCGGCGACGTGGCGGGCACGGTGGCGGTGACGGGCAACCTGAGCACGGCCACCAGCAGCGCCACGACGATTGGCGGCTCGGTGAGCGGGACGATCGCAGTGACGGGCAATGCGGGCACGGTGAACGTGGGTCAGGACGTCAGCGGGACGATCCAGGTCAAAGGCGCGTTGAGCCAACTGACGGTGGGCGGCTCGATCACGACCACCGGGCAAGTGAGCGTGGGTGGCAATTTGACCACTCTGACAGATAGCGGCAGCATCCTCGGCACGGTCACGGTGGGCGGTGTCCTCGGCACGCTGACGGTCAAGCAAGACCTCGGTGGCACGGTGCAGACGGGCGGCGATCTGACCCAGGCCACGATCGATGGGAACCTCTCAGGCACGCTTGACGTGGGCGGCAATCTGGGCTCGCTGACGGTCAATGGCGATCTGTCGGGCAACCTCGGTGTCGGCGGCGATGTCGGCGCGCTCAATATCGGTGGTTCTCTGAACAGTGCGAAGGTGGGTGGCAATATTACCGGCAACTTCACCGTCGGTGGCACGATCGACCAACTGAGCGTCGGCGGCTCGATCCTGGGCAAGGTCTCCATCGGCCACGATCTGCACACCCTGGTGATCGGCGGCAACCTGGCCGGCTTGGTGCAGGTTGGCGGGTCAGTGACCACTGCCGCTATCAGCGGTAACCTGTCCGGGACCTTCTCGGTCGGCGGCTCGCTCGGCTCATTGACGGTGGGCCAGACCGTATCCGGCCAGGTCGCCGTGGGCGGGGACTTGACGACGTTGACGGTGACGGGCGACGTGGCGGGCGCGGTGACGGTAACGGGTAACCTGGTGACGATGACCGTGGGCGGCAACCTGGCCGGCACGATCAACGTGGTTGGTAAATTGACCACGCTCACCGTCAACGGCAACACCGCGGGCAGCATCAGCGCCGGGGACATCGACACCATTGCGGTGTATGCGGCCCAGGGACCGATCGTGGCGCGGATTACCGAGGGCGGCGTCACGCGGCGAATCGAGGCGGCGTTGCCGGGCAATCCGTATCCGAACCCGAACGATGCGAACACGCCGGCGGCCCTGCAGTTTCCCAGCGCGATCACGTTCCAGTATTTCTACGACTCGCGGGCCGCGGCCGGGATCACGGTGCCGGAGTTGGCGATCCGGGTGAACAACCCGACGACGGTGCGGTTTGATCTGAGCCTGGTGGTTTACAGCGACTCGGCGCAATTTGACCTGGCGCGCGTTGACACGGCCAGCGGGACGCAGGCGGCCGGGATTCGGAACCTGGTGGTGGAAGGCGACCTGCTGACGGGAGTGACTGCGGCGATGGCGACGTTCTTTGGGTATGCGGCCAGCACGGTGGGCGGGGTGCGATTGCCGGCCGACGCGGTGACGGGGATTTCGATCCGGGATTTTGCGCCGCCAGGCGACATTCAGGTGGCCAGCATCGCGGGGATCGCCTTTGGGACCACGACCGACGAAGACGGCCGGTTGATCAGTGGGCCGGCGGCGGAGACCGACAACGCGGTGGGGCTGCTGGTGCGCGGGGTGGGGCTGGTGCAGGCCAATGACACGTTCCGGGTGAGCTTTGCCGATGCGCACCCGGTGGCGTTCTTCCTGGTGACCGATCCGCAGGGACGGCATTTTGACGAGAGCAACGTGATCTTCACCGATCAGGCGGCCAACGATGCGCGTGGGGCGGTGACGGCGCTGATCACGGTGGTGGTGCCGGTGGCCACGCACGGGCAGGAGGATCACGCCCAGGATTCGGTAATCCAGTCGATTGCGTTGCGCGGGGACGGCGGGGCGATCCAGACCGAGCAACCGGTTACGCAGTCGATCACCAGCACCGGGCCGCTGGGCGATTTGATCCTGGGCGCCGAGCAAGGGATCACGGCCGACGTGACGGCACCGAGCATTATCGGGAGCATCGAGGCGACCAGCGGTCCGATTTCCGGAACGATCCAAACGACGGGTTTGCGGCTGGATCCGATCACGGGATTGACGAGTGGGGTGGCAGCAGACTGGGGCCGGACGTACTGGACGCCGGCGCGAGCTGGCGGGGAGAGTCGGGACGGGGGCTCGACGCCGACGCTGGTGCTGACGACGACGGTGGTGGAGGCGCGCGGCGGCGGAGTGACGGGCCGGTTGATTAGTCGAGGGAATTTGGTCAGTCAGATTACGAGTGATGGCGGGCTGAGCGGGGTGGTGGCGGTGCAAGGCAACCTCGGTGTGCAATCGGGCACGACGCGGTTGGGGGGCGTGCTGGTCAACGGCGGTTTGAGCGGCCAGCTCGTGGTGCTGGGCAATGTGCTCGGTGACATCACCTTGAATGGCGGGTTGAAGAGCGGACACATCGCCTTCGCGGGGAGTGACGTGGGCAACCTGTTGGTGCATGGCGGCGTGGACAAAGCCAGTGCCATCGTGGCAATCGGCTCGATCGGGAGCGCCGCCGCCGGGACGACGTCGAGCCTGGACAATCTCCAGGGCATCTTGGCAGTCGAAGGCAGCGTGAATCTGGCCAAACCGTTCAACGGCTCCAAGGCCCTCTTTGATAAAACCAACCTGGGCAGCAGCAACGCCAACTCGACGGTGCTGAACGCTATCTTCACCAACAACGGCCAACCGTTGCTGTTCGATCTGACCAGCCCGCTGGATTTGCAGGGGCTCTCGCTGATCCTGGCGGACCTGGACGCGCTCCACGTTGGGACCAACGGTTACTTGACCGGCCCCACGCCCTGATCTCGGCGTCCTCTCCTCTCACGCTTCGAGCAACCGCCGGTGCCAGGAACCTGAAAGCAGTGGTTAGCCCGTCACGGCGTACCGGCCAAAAACGGCAGGCTAGCCGCAGACACTACTGCAAATGCTCCTCCATCTGTTCGGTGAACTGCGGATCTTCAAGGACATTCAGGCGGGGCGTAAAGAATTTGTGTGGATCACCGAGAAGCAATGGGATGTGAAGCCTATCCAGCAGGGATGGGTGGAGGAGGCGTTCCGTCAGGAACTGATAGCGGCGGTGCATGCCGAGGAATTTTATTCGGAGCCCAGGAAATGCAAAGTTCGGTGGCGCATCCTGAGAGGATGCCAATCCCTCAGCCCAGGGTTGCGAGGCACGAGCTACCCTGGGCAGGTCGGTCAAGGAGCATCAACCCTGAAGGGGTTGGATCAAACGTGCTCATCGAGATGGCACCGGCGGTGTCTCGGTTCACGCGCCTCGATCCAGACGCTGCGGCGCACACCGGAATTCGGTTCCACGGACCGCGGGTTGTCCTCAACCCGCAGCGGCACGGCAGGCGCTGCGGCTTGAAACAAGCCACGGTCCGCTCGCGAGTGATTTATGCTCCTACTCCATCCGCAGTCGCGAAACGAGACTTCCCATGATCCGCCAGCACGCCCGCCAGGTTTTGGAGTGCGCCAGTCCTCTGGCGCTTTGCGGTGAGGTTGGGTCCCTGGCAAAGCGGCGGGGGCCCGCCGCACTCCAGGACGCTGGCGCGCCGGGTCCGACCCATTCTCATTCACGCCCTCAACGCCTGAGATGTCGCGAATGGCGGCTCCCCAGGCACCCAAACCCCTCAACCTGTCCGTCACCAAACCAGGCCGCGTTGCTCTGGAGTTGTCACCCGTCCCGGCTCGATGGCAAACTCCCACCGTGCCTGCGACAGCCCACGGACCCCCCACCCCCGACCGGCTGCGCGTGGCCGTGCTCGGCGTCGGCTCGCTCGGCAAGGAACACGCCCGGATTTACGCCGACCTGGCGGCGGCCGGCCGGGTGCGGTTCACCGGCGTCTTTGACCCGGTGAGCGAGACCGCGCGCAGGATCGCCGAGAAACACCGCGTGCGCGCCTTTGCCTCGACAGCCGACGCGGCGGCCGCCAGCGACGCGCTCAGCGTGGTGACGCCGACTCACACGCACCACGCGTTGGCGAAAGCACTCCTGGTTCAAGGCAGACATCTCCTGGTCGAAAAACCGATGACCACCAGCGCGGCGCAGGCGACCGAGTTGGTGCAATTGGCGCAACAACACCAGTGCGTCCTCCAGGTCGGCCACGTCGAACGGTTCAACCCCGTCTTCCGGTACCTGGAGCAGATCGCCGCCGAACCGCGCTTCATCGAAGCCCACCGCCTTTCGCAATACACCGCCCGCAGCACCGACATCGGCGTGGTCCTCGACCTCATGATCCACGACCTCGATGTCGTGCTCGCCTTCGTGAAATCGCCGGTCACCAGCGTCGATGCCGTCGGCATCCCCGTCCTGAGCGCCTCCGAAGACATCGCCAACGCCCGGCTGCGCTTTGCCAACGGCTGCGTCGCCAACCTCACCGCCAGCCGCATCAGCCCCGAGCGGATGCGCAAAATCCGCGTGTTCAGCGGCGGCGCGACCACCAGTTACGTCTCGCTGGATTACCGGGCGCAGGAAGGGTTCATCTACCGGATCGCGCGCGCCGACGAACCGTCGTCGCCGTTGTGGAAAAAGCTGCTGGCCGCCAAGGACGCGACCATCGTCAGCGAGTTCGCCGGCAAACGCATCGTGCGCGAGCCGGTCCCGCTCGCCAAGGAGGAGCCGCTCCGGCTGGAGCTGGAGAGCTTCATCGATTGCGCGCAAGCCCGGCGCACGCCGCTGGTCAGCGGGGAATCGGCCCAACGCGCCCTGGATTTGGCGCTGGCCATCACCGAGCAAATGCGCCCCAGCCAAGGGTTCCAGTGAAACGCCCCAGCTTCATGCTCATCGCCGGCGAACCCAGCGGCGACCTGCTCGGGGCGGAACTGCTCCACGCGCTCCGGGCCCGCTTTGCGCGCATGCCCGACCCGCCGTCCCCGCACGCGCAACCCCTCACCACCGACCTGCCGCCGGCGTTCTTCGGCGCCGGCGGACCGCGAATGGCCGCCGCCGGACTGGAATTGATGCTCGATCTGACCCAGCACTCGGTGATCGGCTTATCCGACACGCTAAAGAAATATTTCCTGTTCAAGCGAATTTTCCACCGCCTCGTGGCCCTGGCACGCGATCGCGAACCGGAGGTGATCATCTGCGTCGATTTCTCCGGATTCAATCGCCGCTTTGCCCATGCGGTAAAGGAGCTGGTCCGGCGGCGCCATGCCTGGTTCCGCAATTGGGCGCCGCGGATCGTCCAGTACGTTTCGCCTCAAGTCTGGGCGTCGCGCCCGGGGCGGGCCCGGCAATTGGCCGCGGACGTCGATCTGCTCCTGAGCATCATCCCCTTCGAGCAGACCTGGTACGCCGAGCATTCACCGCAACTGCGGGTCGAGTTCGTCGGGCATCCGGTCGTGGACCGGTTTCGGGGGTCGGGGATTGGAGGTCAGGGGACGGAAAATGAAGCCGGTCGAAAACCCGAGTTCCCCGGTCCAAGCTCCGACAGGTCCGGGCCGCGCGACGGCGACTCGGCGCCGCTCGTGCTGTTGCTGCCGGGCAGCCGGCCCGACGAGTTGCGACGGCACCTCGGCGTGGTGATCGATGCGGCGAGAAAAATCCGAGCAACGCGCGCCGTCCGATTCCGGCTGGTTACTCCCCACAAAGACCTGATGGGTTCAGCGCTGCTCCGAGGCGCCGGTTTGTTCGAGGATTCCGACTTGCACTCGTATGACCTGGCCGGCTCTCTGGCCGAGGCCGACGTGGCCATCACCAAGTCGGGCACGATCACGCTCGAATGCGCCTGTTTCGGCGTTCCCGCCGTCGTATTCTACAAAACCTCCTGGCCGACGTATTGCGTGGGCCGGCTCGCCGTCAAAACTAGATACCTGGCGATGCCCAATCTGCTGGCGGGCGAACCGTTGTATCCGGAATTCATCCAACACTCCGCCACCGCCGACAACCTCGCCCGCGCCGCGCTCGCGTTGCTGGACGATCCCGCGCGCCGCGCGGCGATCAAAGCGAAACTGGCCGCGGTGGTCCGGTCCCTTGGCCCGCCAGGTGCCAGCGGGCGCGCCGCTCAGGCGATTTGGTCCACGCTTGTGTCGCGCCCGCCCGAGAGAGTGTGAACGCGGCAGGGCGGCGCTGCCAGGCCTCCGTAGCCCCAGGCTTCAGCCTGCGACCGCTTCCCTGCCCGGCCGAGCCGCAGCTCGGCCCTCCTGTCACGTCTCAGAATTCGGTTGACCCTGGCGCAACCCAGCAAAAGCGGCCGCAGACTGCCGCACTCCGAAACCTGGCGGTCGTACCGGCCGTTCGAGGGGAGCCGCCTTGCGCGATGGCACATGCAATGGGACCATGAACCGCACGAGCCAGCCGTTCGTAGTCCCGCCTTCAGGCGGTCTGGCGCTCCTGCGAGTTGAGACAACTCGCGCTCCGCGGCAAGGTTCATGGAAAGGTGGCGCCCTTCCCGCATGATTCACGAACAGCAATTCCTCTCAAGCCCGGGCGCAGTTTCAGCGCTTCCCAATGCCGCGGCACTCTTGCATCCTCACCCTCATCATGAACCGCAGGACATTCCTCCGCCGAACCGCGATGGCCACCTCGGGCTTGGCCGCCGCCACGACCTTTTCCGGCTGCGCCACTCCGAACCACACGCCAGCGTCCGCCCGCGTCGGCGCCGGGGAATTCGCGCTCGAGGAAGTCACCGTGCTCGAACTCCAGGGCCAACTGGCGGCCGGGCAAACCACCTCGACGCGCCTGGTCCGAGCCTACCTCGAACGCATCGAGGCATTGGACCGGCACGGACCGCGCCTGAATTCGGTGCTCGAGTTGAACCCGGACGCCCTCGGTATCGCCCAGGCCCTGGATCACGAACGCAGGCTCCAGGGTCCGCGCGGCCCCCTGCACGGCATCCCGATTCTCATCAAAGACAATATCGCCACGCACGACCGGATGACGACCACGGCGGGATCGCTCGCCCTGGCCGGCTCGGTCGCCCCGCGGGACGCGTTCGTGCTCGAGCGCCTGCGCGCCGCCGGCGTGGTGATCCTGGGCAAAACCAATCTCAGCGAGTGGGCCAACTTCCGCGGGGCGCACTCGACCAGCGGCTGGAGCGGCCGCGGCGGACTGACCCACAATCCATACGCCCTGGACCGGAGCCCCTCGGGCTCGAGTTCGGGCTCCGCCGCGGCGGTCTCGGCCAATCTGTGCGCCGTGGCCGTCGGCACGGAGACCGATGGCTCGATCGTTTCCCCGTCGTCCTACTGCGGCATCGTCGGCATCAAACCAACCGTCGGCCTGGTCAGTCGCTCGGGCATTATCCCCATCTCCAGCAGCCAGGACACCGCCGGCCCGATGGGGCGGACGGTCGCCGACGCCGCGGCCTTGCTCGGCGCGATGACCGGTGTGGACGCCGCCGATGCGGCCACGCTCGATTCGGCGGGCAAGGCCCGCGACAATTACACCCGGTTCCTCGAACCCACGGCGCTACGCGGCGCGCGCCTCGGCGTGGCCCGCAATTACTTCGGCTGGCATCCGCGCGTGGACCAGGTGATGGAAGCGGCGCTGGCGGCGCTGCGGCGCCAGGGCGCGGTCCTGATTGATCCGGCCCGCCTCCCTTCAAACGAGAAGCTTGGTAATGCCGAATATCAGGTGATGCTCTACGAGTTCAAAGCCGGCTTGAATGCCTACCTGGCCGCGCTCGGCCCAGGCGCGCCGGTCAAATCCCTCGCGGACCTGATCGCGTTCAACGAACGTCACCGCGCCCGCGAATTGCGGCTCTTCGGTCAGGAAACCCTCCTCGAAGCCCAGGCCAAAGGACCACTGACCGAGCCTGCTTACCTCCAGGCGCGGGCCCGGTGCCTTGCGTGGGCCCGAGACGACGGCATCGACGCGCTCATGGACAAACATCAGCTCGACGCCATCATCGCCCCGACCTCAGGTCCGGCGCACCGGGTGGACCTGGTCCTCGGCGACACTGGCCTGGACGACAGCACGACATACGCGGCGGTGGCCGGCTACCCGAGCTTGACGCTGCCCGCCGGCACGGTCTGCGGCCTGCCGGTGGGCATTTCGTTTTTCGGCCGGGCATGGACCGAGCCGAAGCTGATCGCGCTGGCCTACGCCTTCGAGCAGGCTACCCGCGCGCGCTCCTCGCCGCAGTTCCTGCCAACGGCGAGGCTGCATGGAAAATAAAAAAGCCGCCCTTGCGGGCGGCTGAATGAGAACAAACCAACTAACTACTGATTATTTGCGGCGACGCAGGAAAAGAGCGCCCGCGCCGAGCAGGCCGAGTGCAATCGTGGTCGGTTCGGGAACCGCCTGGACAATGGACAGGTTGAACCCCGCAACCGAGGAGGGGATAACCGCCGGAGCGCTCGGAGGAGTGCCAGCGCCACCCAGCGCGAGCTGGAATGGGTTCGCCAAATCACTACCCACATGTGCACCAGCTTTCAGCGAGGCAGCCTCGAACGTCGAGCCATCCGCGGGATTCCAGACCGCAATCGCCAAGAAGGCATTGGCGCCACCGGCGATACCCGGAACCGTTACCGTGTTCGCGTTGAAGAAGAAACCGCCACCGATGAACGGAGTGATCGAGGAGGTGATCGGCGTTAGACTCGACGCTGATGTCCCCGCGTATAACTCGGCCTGAAACGGTGCGCTGAGCCCAGTGACGCCGTCGGCATCATTGATCGGATTCGAGTTTCCGAACGCCACCAACCCTTGGGCGTAAGCCCCGGCGCCGGCCAGCATACAGGCTGTCAGGATGATTAGTTTTTTCATAGTGTATGGCTTCTAGTTCAGTATTGTGGTTGATTGAGTCTGCCTTAGAAACTATAGGTCTCTGTCCACGTCCCGGCAGCGGCAGTCCCGGAGCGGTTCACCCAAAATCCATCTCCTAGCTGGAAGCTCGGAGCCGTTGGCGCCCACGTGCCGGCGATATAGCGCGCTTGCGCATATGACGTGCCGTTGAACGTGAAGATCGTGTCCAGGTTGACGGCGGGGAAGTTCATGTTGGTGATCGACCCCGAGATCGGCAACTGGGAGCCGACGATCTGGAAGCCCGGATTGATGGCAACGCCACTCTGCGCGCCCACGTTGAAGCTCCCGACGAACGTCAGGGTCCGAGCCGCAGCCGCGCTATAGAACACACCCACGCCTGGCGAGAAGTCATGGTTGGGATTCCAGCTCCCGGCGATGTAGCGCGAGCCGGCGAATTGACCCGTCGTAGGATTGAAGAAGAAAACGGTATCCAAGTTTCCTGGACCATTCGTCAGAACGTCCTGGAGCGTGTTACCGCCCTGCGTCAACGGGTTGGAGAGCATCGAAAAGCCCGCGGGCACCTGCTTCTGGATGTAACCGACAACGTTGACCGAATAAACCTGCGCGAGGGAGGACGCGACGCACGCCGCACTCAGCACAGCCGATAAAAGAAGTGTTTTTGTTCTCATTTTGTTTGTTCCTTTATTTCCGTGTGTGGCGCCAATGTCTCAAAACCCCGTTTGGGTGTCAACATTTTTTTGAACAATTTTTTCGACGATTTGTCAGCCTTTCTTCGGGCGGCCAATGGACGGGATGACCCGGCCGAATCCGGCTTGAAACATCCACCGCAAGTTATTCGCAAGCAATTCTTTGCGCAACATACTTACCATAAGCCTCCGACGGCGGAGGCCAAGTCTGGGTAGGGCGACGGCCTCCGGCCGCGCCGCGCGCGCGTGATCCTGCCGCGGCGTCTCTGAAATGCGCTGCCATTTTCGGAAAAGCGCCAGTGGACTGGGCGCACTCCAAGACGCTGGCGTCCCTTTCGCGGTCGGTGTTTTTCCCATCAAGGACTCTACGAGCCAGGCGCCTGTCTGCCGACAGACAGGCGCACAGAGGAGATACCGGAAGCACACCAAAAC
>JAGWYX010000988.1 GCA_018969165.1 Verrucomicrobiota bacterium | reverse complement strand
GCATTGCCGCCTAATTCCGCATTCCGCATTCCGCATTCCGCATTCAAATGAGTTTCCTCTCCCCCTTCGCCTTTGCGTTTGCCGCCGCCATCCCGGTGGTGATCGTGTTCTACCTGCTCAAACGCAAGCGGACGGTCCGGCTGGTGTCGAGCACCTTGCTCTGGCAAAAATTCCTGGCCGAATCCCAGGCCAGCGCGCCGTTCCAGCGGCTCCGCCACAACTGGCTGCTCATCCTCCAATGCCTCATGCTGGCCCTGGCGGTGCTCGCCCTGGCTCGTCCTTACTTCGCCGGCAAGATCCGCGGCGGCCGCTTGTTCGTGGTCATCCTGGATACCTCGGCCTCGATGCAGAGCCTCGACGAATCGCCTTCGCGCTTCGAGCAGGCGCGCCGGCAGGCGCTGCAACTGGTCGATAGCCTTCACGACAACGACCGCATGGTGGTGCTCCAGTCCGCCGCCGTCACCGAGGTCAAGCAATCTGCCACCGGCAACAAGGCGGCGTTGCGCCGTGCCCTCCTGAGCTGCGCCGTCACCGATGGTCCGACCCGCCTGGTCGAAGCGCTCAAACTCGCCGAAACCCTCACCCGCGACCAACCCGGCGCGGAAATCCACCTCTTCAGCGACGGCGCGGTGGCCAGCCTCGGCGAGTTCGAAAACAAGGGGCTGCGCCTGCTGTTCCATCGCCTCGGCACCCGGGCGAATAACCTGGGCCTGGTGTCGCTCGAGGTGCGGGCGCATCCCGAGGACCCGGCCCGGCGCGCGATCTACACCCGTGTGTTCAATGCCTCGACGAACGCCGCGGCCACGGAGGTCGAATTGCGGTTCGAGGACGTGCTGCTGGAGACGCGCTCGGTAACGGTTCCCCCGCGCCAGACCGTGCCGCTGGTGTTCGCCGCCGCCCAGCGGCGTGACGGCATCTTCTCCGTGCGCCTCACCGCCCACGACGATCTGGCGGCCGACAACCTGGCCTCCGTGGTCAGCCTGCTGCCCCAACCGGTCAAGGTCCTCCTGGTCTCGCCCGGAAACCAGATTCTGGCCAAGGCCCTGCGCGCCGCGCCGAATGTGGAACTCAGCCTGGCGGATCACCTCACCGATCCGGCTTCCGATTTTGACATCGTCGTCCTGGACGGGGTGGTCCCCGCGGTCTGGCCTGGCGCCAACGTCCTGGCCTTTCACACCGCCAACACCAACTGGTTCCCGACCTGGTCACGGCTCGAAACCCCGGCGATCGTTGATTGGAAGAACACGCACCCGCTGCTGCGTTTTGTGAACTTCGACAACGTCCAGATCGGTGACTGTCTCCAGGTCAAGACTCCCACCTGGGCGGTCAGCCTGGCGGACGCCCCGCAAACGCCGTTGATCCTGGCCGGGGAACTGGCCCGGCAACGGATTGTGTGGGTGGGCTTTGATCCGTTGCAGAGCACCTGGCCGCTGCGTATCGGGTTCCCGATCTTCGTCGTCAACGCAATCGAGTGGCTCAATCCCGCCAGCGCCCGCGCGGGCCAGCTCCTGGTGCGCGCCGGCGAACCCTTCCGCCTGGCCCTGACCCAGCCGTTGACCAACGGCTCCGTCACCCTCCCCGACGGCGCGGTGCGGAAGCTCGCCGCCGACCCCAAGGCGCGTGAAGTCGTTTTCGGCGACACGGCTCGTCGGGGAATTTACCGCGTCAGCCTGGGCACGAACCAATTCGAGTTTTGCGCCAACGTCCTCGATGCGGCCGAGACCGACACCATCCCGCGCGCCGAGTTGAAACTGGGCAAGTACGCCAAGGTGGCCGCGACTACCGTGCGCCGGGCCAGCGTCGAGCTCTGGCGCTGGATCGCCGCCGGCGCCCTGGGCGTGCTGCTGCTCGAGTGGTGGTGGTACCATAAGAGGACGGCGTAGATGGAAGAT
>JAGWYX010000073.1 GCA_018969165.1 Verrucomicrobiota bacterium | reverse complement strand
CGCCACGATGTGCGGGAGGTGGCTCGAACGGCTCACCAATTCGTCGTGGGCCTCAGGCGTCAACCGCATCACGCGGGCGCCGACCGCGGTCCAGAGCCCTTCGACCTGGGCGACGGCCGCCGCCGCCGCCTGCGGGGTGGGGGTGACTACGCAGACGGCGTCCTCGAACAAATCGGCACTCGCGGCCTGCACCCCCATTTTCTCGTTGCCGGCCATCGGGTGGCTGCCAACGAAGTGCGCGCCCGCGCGGCTGGCCAGCGGTTCGACCTCGCGCACCAGGCTGGCCTTGGCGCTGCCCACGTCGGTGAGGACCGTCCCGGGACGCAGGGCCGGCAGCATTTGCTCGATCAACTCGCGCATGCGGGCGATCGGCGTGCACATCACCACCAGCTCGGCCTGCGCGATCGCCTGGCGCAAATCGCACGTGGCCCGGTCCACCGCTCCGCGCTTGGCACACTCATCCACGCTGGCCGGCCGTCGCACATAGCCGACGACCTCGTCGGCCAGCCGCCGTTGCTTGAGGGCCAGCCCGAGCGAGCCGCCCAACAAGCCAACCCCCGTCAGGGTGATCTTCCGCCAGTGCATGTCACAAATATTGGTGAGGAAACCGCCTCGTGCAAAGCGCAAAGTGGCCAGCAAGGCGCGCCTCGCTAGCCTACCGCGGTTCCGCCGCCTCGAACACGCGCTCCACGATCACCTCGGCCAGGCACGGTTCGCTGCCGACGCTGGAGGCATACCACAGCCACTTGCCCTGCTGCTCGGTGGGGTTGCGCCAGGGGGGCTGTCCGCCCGTCGCTCGAGCCTCAATCACCCGGCGCGGCGCGCCGAGCAGGACCGGGATATCCCGTTGGGTGTGCACCCCGTCGCTGATGAAGAAGGGCACCACGACCAGGTTGCGCGCGGTGGTCATCCGGTAGCAGTCACCAATCCGCGGAGCTTCCTCCAAATACACCCCGTGCACCGCCGTGTAGAATTTCTGTGAGCGGATCCACTCGACCTGGCTTTCGACCGCCTGGCGCGAGTTTTCGTTCCGGTCGGTGCCGTGGCCGGCGATGAACAAGGCGGTTTCCGCCGGCTTGGGCGGCCGCGGAAAGGGATACTTTGCGACCACGTCGGCGGCGCGCGCGAGGATGACCCGGGTCATGCTCGGGTGCGATCCCACGGCGCGGCAGTAGTAGAGCGTCTGCCGGCCGCGCCGTTGGAGACGGGGGGCGTCCGGTCGTTCGCGCGGGCCGAAACCCAGTTCACGGGGGATGACCTCGTCGCTGAAATAACCGTCGCTGATAAAGAACGGCACAATGAACACGCGGGGCGCGTCAACCGTCCGCGTGACTTCGGTCACGAACGGCGCCTGTTTCCAAAAGGCCTGGTGCACGTGGGCGAACCGCCGCCCGGCCCGCAGCGCCGCGGCCTGTTGATACACCGGCGCGCTCGAATCGGCGTTGACCGTGGACCCGTGGCCGACCAGGACCAGCGCGGCGTCGGAAAGGTCGTCGTTCACCGCCGACATGGGTAGCGCACCGGCGCAGGCGGCGCAAGCCCGCCCCAACCGTGGGGACGAACCTTGCTTCGGACCGGATGACGACTTGACTTGCGGGCCAAGACCTTTGAGGTTCAGAAGAGTCAGCCGAGGGCGGCCGCGGATGCCGTCACCCGGCTGCACCCCGACGACCGACGCGAAATCGACGATGAAAACAGCCTACGAACTGGCCATGGAACGGCTGAGCAAGACGGCCCCGCCCGCCCGCCTGACCGACGAACAGAAAAAGCAGCTCGCGGAACTGGATTCGGTGTATGCCGCCAAGATCGCCGAGCGCGAGCTGTTCATCAAAGGCCAACTGGCCGAGGCGTCCGCGCGCGAGGATTTCGAGGCGATCGACCAGTTGCAGAAACAACTGGCCGATTCCCGGCGGTCCCTCCAGGCGGAACTCGAGGCCAAGAAGGACCAGGTCCGCCACGCGACCAGCGGGGCGGGATGAGCGCCGCCCCGCCTGCCGCGATGCGCGTGTTCGTGGCGGTGCCGCTGCCGGAGCCAGTCGCCGCCGCGCTCCAAAGTATCCAGCGGACCCTGGCCGCCGCGTGCCGAGCGGAGGCGGTTCGGTGGACCCCGCGGGACCAGCTCCATCTCACCCTGAAATTTCTTGGGGACGTGCCGACGCCACGGATCGGCGAGCTCGAGTCGGTTTTGATCGAGGTGGGTCGTGGCGCAGGCGGATTCGGATTGCGGGCCGACTCCGCCGGTGGATTCCCCAACCTGGACCGGCCCCGGATTCTCTGGGTCGGCGTCGGCGGGGACTTGGAACCACTGCGGCAGTTGCAGCAGGCGGTGGAACGGGCGACGGCGGGATTCGGCGACCACGCCGAGGAGCGGGCCTTCTCGCCGCACCTGACGATCGGCCGGGTGCGCACCGCGGATCGGCGGGAGGCCCGGCGGGTGGGCGAGCAAGTGCGTTTGGCGGGGATTGCCGCGCTCGGCGCGTGGGAGGTCAGGCGACTGGACTTGATGCGCAGCGAGCTGTCTGCTGCCGGAGCGGCGCACCACTGCCTGGCGGCCATCCCGTTGGGCAGTTGCGCTTGAATTCGAAAACCAGTTGTGATCGAGTCAAGCCGAAGCGTCCGGTTCGCTGACCTTGTCTTGCCCCTCGAGGGCTCCACGCGCGCCGCGCTCGCTGAGAATGCATTTGCGCCGATGAAAACCAAATCCCCCAACGCTCGTCGTTCCCGTCCATCCCGGCCCGCCGCGCGCGCCTACTCGTCGATCGTCGTCGATGGCCCTGAACGCGCCCCCAGCCGCGCCATGCTCTACGCCGTCGGATTCAAAGCCGAGGATTTCCGCAAGCCGCAGATTGGCGTCGCCTCCACCTGGAGCATGGTCACGCCCTGCAACATGCACATCGACCAACTGGCGGTGAACGTCGCCCAAGGCGTCAACCAGGCCGGCGGCAAGGCGGTCGTCTTCAACACCATCACCGTCTCCGACGGCATCTCGATGGGCACCGAGGGCATGAAATACTCCCTGGTATCGCGCGAGGTGGTGGCCGACTCGATCGAAACGGTGGTCGGCTGCGAAGGCTTTGACGGGTTTGTGGCGATCGGCGGTTGCGACAAGAACATGCCGGGCTGCGTGATGGCCATGGCGCGGCTCAACCGGCCCTCGGTGTTCGTCTATGGCGGCACGATCCTGCCCGGCTGTTTCCATGACAACCCGGTCGATATCGTCTCGGTGTTCGAGGCGGTGGGCCAGCACGCCAACCGGCAGCTCAGCGATCAGGAGCTGGCCCAACTCGAGGCCTGCGCGATCCCCGGCCCCGGTTCCTGTGGCGGCATGTACACCGCCAACACCATGGCCTCCGCCATCGAAGCCCTGGGCCTGAGCCTGCCCAACAGCTCCGCCCAGGCCGCCGTCTCGAAGGAAAAGAGCGCCGACTGCGAACGCGCCGGCGCCGCGGTGATGCACCTCCTCAAGCTCGGCCTCCGCCCGCGCGACATCATGTCCAAAAAGGCCTTCGAGAACGCCATCACCGTCGTCATCGCCCTCGGCGGCTCGACCAACGCCGTGTTGCACCTGCTCGCCCTGGCGCACACCGCCGGCGTCCGGTTGAGCCTCGACGACTTCAGCCGCATCGGCAAACGCGTCCCGGTCTTGGCCGACCTCAAGCCCAGCGGCAAATACGTCATGGCCGAGCTGGTCAGGATCGGCGGGCTCACGCCGTTGATGAAGATGCTCTTGGACCAGGGCTTATTGCACGGCGACTGCCTCACCGTTACCGGCCGGACCGTTGCCCAGAACCTCGAGTCCGCCCAACCGTATCCGCCGGGCCAGGACGTCGTCCGTGGGTTCGCCAACCCGGTGAAACGCGACAGCCACCTGGTGGTCCTCTACGGCAACCTGGCGCCGACCGGCGCCGTGGCCAAGATCAGCGGCTACGAAGGCGTCCGGTTCAGCGGCCGCGCGCGCGTGTTCGAGTCCGAAGAGACCGCCCTCCAGGCCATCCTCGATGGGACGGTGCAAAAGGGCGAGGTGATCGTGATCCGCTCCGAGGGGCCCAAGGGTGGACCGGGGATGCGTGAGATGTTGTCGCCGACCTCGGCGATTATGGGCAAGGGCCTGGGCAAAGACGTGGCGTTGATCACCGACGGCCGGTTCTCGGGCGGCAGCCACGGGTTCGTCGTCGGGCACATCACGCCCGAGGCCTTTGTCGGCGGGCCCATCGCCATCGTCAGGAATGGCGACCCGATCACGATCGATGCCATGAAACGGCGCCTGGACTTGGACCTGCCGGCCAGGGAAATCAAGGCGCGCCTGGCCAAGTGGAAGGCCCCGAAGCCGCGATACACGCGCGGCGTGCTGGCCAAGTACGCCAAGCAGGTTAACTCGGCCCACCTCGGGGCCGTGACCGACGCCGGCCTGTGAGCCGGCGCGCCAGCCCAGGCCCAATCCGGTTCATGACCCGATTTCATGCACCTTGCGAAAGGGGTTCCGGATTCACCTGGTGAGGGCCGAACCGCGGCGCGGCTTGGCGGGAGAGAGAACGCAGGCTGAAGCCTGCGGCTACAAATGCGCGGCGGCGCGGGGGCGCCGCCCTAGCCGTGTGGTGTAGGGTTCCCCGCGTTGGCGAACATCGCTGTCGAGTTTCAGAATCAGGCACCCGCCTTTGCGACGGCCGAGGCCCGCAGGGCCAGCTCCCGAATCTTCCGCAGGTCCAGCTTGCCCGTCCCCAGATACGGCAGGGCCTCGACGCGATGGAAATCGCCCGGGCGCGGCACCCAAAGGTTTGGCAGACCCGCCTGGGCCAATCGGTCGAGGCACGCCTGGAGCGGCCCCGCGTCGAGGGTGTGCAGGACCACCAGGCGTTCGCCTTTCCGCTCGTCCGGTACGCCGGTCACGGCAAAGGTCGGCGCAGTGGCTCCGACCAGTTCGTGCAATTCTTCCTCGACCTTGAGGTGCGGCACCATTTCGCCGCCGATCTTGCTGAAGCGGCTGAGGCGATCGGTGATGTGGAGAAACCCGTCGGCGTCGAGCGCGGCGATGTCGCCGGTGACATACCAGCCGTCGCGCATGACCTCGGCGGTCTGCGTGGGGCGGCCCAGGTAACCCTGCATCACGTTGGGGCCGCGGACCAGCAACAGGCCCGGCTGCTCCAAGGGCCGCGGCTGCCATGTCTCCGGATCCACGATGCGCACGCTGACGCCGGGCAGCGGATGCCCGATGCTGCCGCGCTTGGTGCCCACCTGGCGGAAGCCGGCGGCGCGAAAATCGCGCGTGTTCACCGCCACCGCCGGCGAGCATTCCGTGCACCCGTAGCCCTCGAGCGGCCGAATGCCGAACTGCTCCTCGAACGCGGCGGCGACGCGCTCGGGCAATTTCTCGGCCCCCGCCATGACGAACTGCAGGCTGCCGAAGTCCTCCGGTTCGCAGCCGCGCAGGTAGAGTCGCAGAAAGGTCGGCGTCGCCAGCAGGAACGTGATCGCGTGCCGCCGCACCAGTTGGCCGATCGTCTTGGCGTCGAGCGGATTCGCATGGTACACGACGCCGACGCCCAGCACCCCCGGCAGGCACAGCGTCGCCGTGAACCCGAATGAGTGGAAGAATGGCAGGACACCCAGGAACCGGTCGCGCGGGCGGAGGCCGAAAGTCTGGCCGAGTTGCTCAAGGTTGGAGGCGATGTTGTAATGGCTCAGCACCACGCCCTTGGGGTCGCCGGTGCTGCCGCTGGAGAAGATGACCGTGGCGACGGCATCAAGGGCGGTCGTTTTGCGACGCGCCTCGAGCTTGGCATCGAACGGCGCCTCCACTCCCCGGTCCTCACCTCCGCTGCCAGCGGAGGCGGAGGTGCCCGCGGGGCGGGAGAGGAGGCGCCGGGCCTCAATGTCGCGCTCCGAGGCGTTCGAGGCCCGGGGACCGCGCAGGACTCGCTCAAGCCACGCGACGGGCAAGGTCCAGGCGATCAGGAGCGCTCGCAACGTACCGGCAAGACCGCGGTTGCGGACCAAATCCTCGAGTGGCACGGCGGGGCAGGGGGGCTGGATCGCCAATCTCTGCAAGAACGCCCGCGACGTGACCACCGTCCGGATTTCGCACTGGCGCACACACGCGGCGAGCGTTTCCGCCGACACGGTGTAATTGAGGTTGACCGGGATTTTACCCGACAACAGCGCGGCGAAGTTGACCAGTGCGGCGGGGACCGAAGGCGGCAGCAGGATACCGACCATGGACTGGTCCCGCCACACCGGCTGGAGTCGCAACGCCAGCCACACCGTGCGCGTGAGCGCCGCGCCGAACCGCAGCCCGGGCGTCGTGGCGTCCGCCATGGCAAAACGGAGCGGGAACAGCCGCGCCGTCTGCACGAAACCGCGGTGCAGCGGGAGCATGCGCCCCTGGCGCTGCGGCCAGGCGTCGGTGAGCAGGCCTTGCACCACCTCGCGCACCGCGACCGGCGTCGAGGTCGGCGGCATCGGCGCGCCGAAATGGATGGCCACCAGGTAGGGAATTCGCCGCGGTAACTTCCAGTAGAAGCGCCCCTGCTCGAAGCTGAAAATGCTGCCCCACACCCCGTCGAGCCCGACCGGGATGATCGGCGCCTGCACCTCCTTCATGATCCGCTCGAACCCGCGCCGGAACGGGAGCATCTGCCCGATCCGCGTGATCTGGCCTTCGGCGAAGACGCAGACGACTTCGCCGTTGAGGATCGCGTCGTGCGCGGTGCGCAGGGCGGCGATCATCTCGCGCGGCCGGAATTGCGAGGAGATCGGGATGACGCGCAGGATGCGGGCAAACGGTTTGATCCAGGGCCTTTCGTACATGCCTTTGTACATGATGAACCGGATCGGCCGATCCGTGGAGACTTGCAGCAACAAGGCATCGATGAGCGAGAGGTGGTTGGCCACGAAGAGCGCCCCGCCTTTGGCCGGGATATGCTCCCGGCCACTGGTCCGGATGCGGTAGATCGAGTGTGTCAGCCCCCACAGGACCAGGCGCAATACCGCGTCGGGCAACAACCAGAGCGTGTAGGCTGTCCCCGCCAGGGTGAAGATGGCGCTGGCCAGGAAGACCTGCGACGGAGTCAGGCGCGCCACCGTGGCCATCAGGTAAAGCAGGCCCGAGGCGAGGAACACGCCGACAAACGACAACAGGTTGGCGGCCGCCAGCACGCTGCCTTTGTTGGCCTTCTCCGGCCGGTGCTGCAACAGGGCCGACAGCGGCACGATGAAGAATCCGCCGAAGAACCCGAGCAAGGCCAGGTACACCGCGAAGGCGCTCACCGTCAGGCCGGGCAGGCCGAGGGCGGCGCCGAAGCCGGTCATGCCCAGGGCCCCGAGTGGGACCAGGCCGTACTCGATCTTGCCGCCGGACAGGTAACCGGCTGCCAGGCTCCCGGTGCCGATCCCGATGGCGACCGCGGCCTGGAGGTAGCTGCTGTGCGTGTCGCTCAGATGCAGCACGTCCTTGCCGTAAAGCAGGATGTTGAACTGAACCAGCGCCCCCAGGAGGAAAAAATAGGTGTTGCCCACCAACGCCAGCCACAGCACCCGGTCCCGGCGAATCGACCGGAGCTGGCGCAGCAGCTCGACCGTGAAATTGGGCTGGAACCGCTTGGCCGGATCGGCCGGCGGCACGCGCGTGATGCCCTGGCTCGTCGCCAAGCCCACCAGCGCCAATCCCATTAGGATCAGCCCCGACCAGTATTGCCGCCCGCGAAACAGGTCGGAAAAGAGGCCCCCGACGGTGGGCCCGATGGTGATGGCCAGGAACGTGCCGAGTTCGAGAATTCCGTTACCCCACGACAAACGGTGCTCGGCCAGGATTTCGGGCAGCAACCCATATTTGGACGGCCCGAAAATCGCGCTGTGGACCCCCATCAGGAAGATCGACGCCAACTCCAGCTCGAGGTGGTTCAGCGTCAACCCGACCAGGGTGAAGAGCATGATAAAGAGTTCGAGGAACTTGACGCCGATGCAAACGGTGCGCTTGCTGTAGCGATCCGCCAGGTAACCCCCCGCCATCGAGAACAGGATGAACGGCAAGGCGAACAAAGCGCCAATGATCGGCACCAGCGCGTCCCGGCTCGCGCGCGACAGCCCCATCCCCAGGACCAGGTAACTGACCAGGTAACGGAGCAAGTTGTCGCTGAAGGCTCCTTGGAACTGGGTCACGATCAGGCTCCAGAAGCCGCGTTGCCAGGCGCCCGCCGCCGGGGGCGCCGAGGGGACGGGGCGGTTAACCGCGCCGGTCGCGTTCATACAAGGCGAGGCTGGAGTTTGTGGGTGATCCGGGTGCCGAGTGTATTCCCGCCGCCTTAAAACTCAAGCCCGGTTACGACTGGTGCACCGGCCCGAGTTTGGGCTCCCGGTTGGCCGTCGCAGGTTGGTCAGTCCCGATTCCGTCCTCGGCCACCTTCGCATGAACCGCTCCACGGTAGGGCCGAGCTGCCGCTCGGCCAGCCGGTGCGGCAGCGCCGCCCTACCAGGTTCATGGGGAGCCTCCATTCGCGGTGGCGCAGGCAATGGGCCCCTGCACCGAGGCCCCTCCGCTCCCGCCCTGCGGGCACCCTCTCTTCCGCTGCCAGCGGAGGTGAGGGCCGGGGAGGGCGGCCTTCCTTGCCCGGTAGCAGCCGACGTGAGTCGGCTCCAATTCTTTGGCGATCAGATGGAGCGGACTGACGTCCGCTGCTACCCGGTACTCGAAGAGCCTCCCTTGTTGATGGCGCATGCGTCGAGACCGTGAACTGGGCGCGCACGACCGCGGCTTGTCCCAAGCCGCAGCGCAAGGTAAAACCGAGCGGCGGCTTGGGCACGGAGTCGAGGCGGACGCAGGCTGAAGCCTGCGACTACGGGCGCCACGGGGCGCGGTCACCCAGCCCGACCGACGCTTCAGGGAAGCGCATCAGCCGTTGGCGGCCGGTTCGGTGATGGGTTGGGGATTGCGCCAGACCTGGCCCAACGACGCCAGCAACTCGTCCGATGCCGCCGGTCCCCACGTCCCCGCCGCGTAAAACTCGCGCTCGTTCAGCGGCGTACCCGCCCACGCCTCGCGGATGGGATCGACAATGCCCCAGGCCGTTTCGACCTCGTCGCGGCGGATGAAGAGCGTCGCGTCGCCGGCGACGGCTTCGAGTAGCAATCGCTCGTAGGCCTCGGGAGTGTAGGCGCCGAACTCGGCCCCGTAGCTGAAATGCATGCGCACGGGCCGAATCTGGGCGCTGGCGCCGGGGATTTTGCCGTTGAATCGGAGGTAAATGCCCTCGTTGGGTTGGAGCCGCAGCATGATCGCGTTGGCGTCCAGCTTCGGCCCGCACTGGGCGGCGAACAGCACATTGGGCGGCCGGCGGAACTCGACCCGCACCTCGCTGGCGCTCAGCGGCAGATTCTTGCCCGTGCGCAAATAGAACGGGACGCCGGCCCAGCGCCAGTTGTCGATGAAGAGTTTCAGGGCGACGAAGGTCTCGGTGTTCGAGTCGGGTTTGACTTTGGGCTCCTGGCGATAGGCCGGCCGCGGCTGGCCGTCGATCAGGCCGGCGACGTATTGGCCGCGCACGCCGCAGCGCGAAATCTGCGCCGGCAGGATCGGGCGGATGGACTTCAGGAGTTTGACTTTTTCATCGCGGATCGATTCGGCTTCGAGGGACACCGGCGGTTCCATCGTGGCCAGCGCCAGGACCTGGAGGAGGTGGTTCTGCACCATGTCGCGCAAGGCGCCGGCCTCCTCGTAATAGCCGCCGCGCCCGCCGACTCCCAGCTTCTCGCTCACGGTGATCTGGACGTAATCGACCGAGTTGCGCGTCCAAAGCTGCTCGAAGATCGCGTTGGAGAACCGGAACATGAGGATGTTCTGGACCGTTTCCTTGCCCAGGTAATGGTCGATGCGAAAGA
>JAGWYX010000072.1 GCA_018969165.1 Verrucomicrobiota bacterium | reverse complement strand
TACTTCATCGGCGGTCTTTATTCCTTGCGCGGCTTCGCGTATGACAACGTCGGCCCGCACGACCCGGTCACCGGCGAGCCCTTGGGCGGCGACACCTACTGGATCGGGTCGTTCAACTATTTGATCCCGATTATTGAACAATTACGGTTTGAATTGTTCTATGACATTGGCAACGTTTATGGCAGCCCTTTCAGCGTGAACCCGGATTCGGGCCAAAAACTCTACAACGACAACTGGGGAATCGGCCTGCTGCTGAACATCCCGCACCTGGGCCCGCTGCGCTTCGAATATGGTTTCCCGATCACGCACGACCCGGGCCAGAGCGGCTCCGGTCACTTCCAGTTCAGCGTCGGTTTCCAACGCCCCTTCTAACTTCCGCCACTCATGAAAACCCTGTCCATTCACCACCTGCTCCTGTCGGCCCTCCTCCTGGGGGCCGCGTTCCCGGCCACCGCCCAAACCAAGATCGCCACCATCAACCTGCAGAAGGTCTTCGACGGCTACTGGAAAACCAAACAGGCCGACGTGCAGCTTCGCGACCAGGCCAACGCGGTCGAAAAGAAACGCAGCGAGATGTTCAGCGACTACGAGAAGGCCACCAAGGATTATAAGAAACTCCTGGACGAGGCCAACGACCAGGCCGTTTCCGCCGACGAGCGCGAGCGGCGCAAGAAGGCCGCCGAGACCAAACTGCGCGACCTGCAGGACATGGACAATACCTACCAGAAATTCATGCGCGCCGAAGAAGCCCGGCTGCAGGAGCAGAAGCAGCGGATGCGCCAGAAAATCCTGGGTGAAATCACCAAGGTGGTCAAAACCGACGCCGCGCAGGCCGGTTACACCCTGGTCCTGGACAGCGCGGCCCAGAGCAAGGACCTGACCTCGATCGTGATCTTTAGCGCCAGCGGCTCGGATGACCTCACGGACAAGGTCCTGGCCGAGGTCAACGCCAATGCCCCGGCCGACCTGCCCAAGGTGGACGATGACAAGAGCGGCACCGGCGACAAACCGGTTGACAAGAAGAACGATAAAAAGGACGACGCCAAATAGCGACCTGGAGGGAAGAACACAGGCCACTACCGCTTGCTTGGCGGTTCAAGGACTCTCACCGCCCAGCAGCCGCCGGTGTTCGAGCATGACGTAGCGGTCGGTCATGCCCGCCAGGTAATCGCACACGGCCCGGTGCAGCCCGATTTTGCGAGACCGTTTGCGCGCCTGCTCGCCGATCCGCTCCGGATGCTGGAGGTAATGCTGAAACAGTTCTTCGAGCAAATGGACCGCGCGCAGGTTGGGACCGTGCACCTGCGGGCTGTAATACAGGTTGTCGTAGAGATAATCCCGCAACTCGAGGTTCCATGCCCGCCGTTGCCGGCTGTAGGCCACCAGCGCCTCGGCCCGGCGCCGGACCTCCGCCACCGCGCCAACGCCGGCATCGCGGATGCGCTCTTCACTGGTCCGCACCACGTCGCGGACCTGGCCGTCGATCAGGCAGCGGATGATGAAATAGCGGCGGCATTCGTCCGGCAGCGGGCCGCATTGCCGGGTCACCGCGCGCGCCGCCGTGCTCCAGAGGCGCACCTCGCGGCTTAGCTTGCGCTCGCTCAGCAGCCCGGAATCCAGCCCGTCGTCCAGGTCGTGGCTGTAGTAGGTGATTTCGTCGGCGAGATTGGCGACCTGGGCCTCGAGCGAGGCGTTGCGGCTGGTCGGGCTCTCCACCTGGTCGGGATGATCGTAGCTGGTGTAATGCTTCATCAGCCCCTCGCGGGTTTCCCAGGTCAGGTTCAACCCCGGAAAGCCGGGATATTTCTGCTCGAGTTCCTCGACGATCCGGAGGCTCTGCCGGTTGTGCTCGAAACCGCCGTGCCGCTTCATCAACCGGTCCAGCACCCGCTCGCCCTTGTGCCCGAAGGGCGAATGGCCCAGGTCGTGCGCCAGGGCGATCGTCTCCGCCAGGTCCTCGTTCAATCGCAGGGCGCGGGCGATATTGCGCGCCACGGCGGCGACCTCGATGGTGTGGGTCAGGCGCGTGCGCAGGTGATCGCCGGTGCCGTTGAGGAAAACCTGGGTCTTGTATTCGAGCCGACGGAAGGCGCGCGAGTGGATCACCCGATCGCGGTCGCGCTGGTAATGGGTGCGCCAATCCGGCGGTGGCTCGGGATACTTGCGGCCGCGGGTGTCAGCGCTGAACTGGGCGTAGGGCGCCAGCGTCTGGTGTTCCCGCTGCTCCAACTCCTGGCGTGTGCAAGGCATGAGATCCGAGGAGTTCCACCCGCGCAACCACCTCCAGGCGGTAGCGGCCCATCAACCGGCCAACAGCTCCTGCACCGAAATGCCGCGCAGCTCGAACAACCGGCGGATGGCGTCTTCGATCAGGTTGTTCGGGCAGGACGCCCCGGCGGTGATGCCGACGGTGATGTCGCCGGCGGGCAGCCAGTTCTGGGTCTGCACTTCCTGGTGGAGATGCTGGTCGTAATGGGAGATCAACCTGTCCGAGGCCATCTTGGCGGCGTTCTTGATGAAATAGGTCGGCAGCTTGGCTTCGCCCATCTCGGCCAGGTGCGACGTGTTGGACGAATTGTAGCCGCCGATCACAATCAGCAGGTCCAGCGGCTCGCGCAGCAGTTTGCCCAATGCGTCCTGCCGGTCCTGCGTCGCCCCGCAAATCGTGTCGAAAAACCGGAAGTGCCGGTCGAGTTCGTCGGCCCCGTAGCGCTGGACCATCGCCTGCTTGAGCCGGCGCTGGACCTCCTCGGTTTCTCCGCGCAGCATGGTGGTCTGGTTGGCGACGCCGATCGCCTCGAGGTGCGTGTCCGGGTCGAACCCGGCCGAGTAGGCCCCTTTGAACTTCTCGAGGAACTCCTGCTTGTCGCCGCCGTGCACGATGTAATGGCAGACATAATCGGCCTCGGCCAGGGTGAACACGACCAGGTAATGCCCGTTGCCATAGGCGCGCGCCTGCGAGCTGGTCGCCTTGGTCTCCTCGTGCCAGGCCTTGCCATGAATGATGCTGGTCACGCTTTCCTTCGAGTATTGCCGGACCCGCTTCCAGACGCTCATCACGTCGCCGCACGTGGTATCGACGAACCGGCAACCCTTGGCCTCCAGTTGCTGCCGCGTCGCCACCTCCGTGCCGAACGCGGGGATGATCACCACGTCCCCCGCATGCAAGTCCTCGATATCCGCCTCCTTTTCCTTGCCGGATAGAAACTGGATGTCCATCGCCCGAATCTGGTCGTTGACCTCGGGGTTATGGATGATCTCGCCCAGGATGTAGATGGGTTGGTCGGGAAACACCTTGCGCGCCGCGTAAGCCAGGTCGATCGCCCGCTCGACGCCGTAGCAAAAGCCGAACTCCTTGGCCAGCTTGATCGTCAGGCCATCGGCCGACAGCACGTGGCCGTTGGCGCGGATACGTTCGACCAACTCACTCCGGTAATGCGACAGGACCTGGGCCTGGACGGCCTCCATCACGTCGGGCCGGCGCAGGTTGATCTTCTGGGGCGCCGCGGGTGCTTGGGTTGACATAGCGCGTCTAATCTATCATGGGCCGGAGGGGCGTCTAGCTCCGTTTTGACGCGTATCCGCTCGCCGCCGCCTGCCGCCCGGCGCCGTCCAGGGACCGGACCGCGGGTTGTCTCAACCCGCAGCGACCGGGCCCGCGCTGCGGCTTGAGGACAAACCGCGGTCCGGGCGCGCGCCGTGACGTTTCCTTGACTGCCCGGGGGCCGCTTCTATGATGCCTGCCACTTTGGAGCGAACGAACGTCTGACTTATGACCAAAATTGAAACGATCCAGGCCCGCGAAATCCTCGACTCGCGCGGCAATCCCACGGTGGAAGTCGATGTCACCCTCGACGGCGGCGCCGTCGGCCGCGCGGCCGTGCCGTCGGGCGCCAGCACCGGGGAGAATGAGGCCCTGGAATTGCGCGACGGCGACAAGAAACGCTTTGGCGGCAAGGGCGTGTCCAAGGCCGTTCAGCACGTCACGGGCTCGCTCCTCCCCGCCGTGCGCGGACTGGACGCGCTGGACCAGGTGACGGTGGACCGGACAATGCTCGAGCTGGATGGCACCGAAACGAAATCCAAGCTGGGGGCCAACGCGATCCTGGCGGTGTCGCTGGCCACGGCGAAGGCGGCCGCCGCGGCGCTGGGGCAGCCGTTATTCCGCTACCTGGGCGGACCCAACGCGAAGGTGCTGCCGGTGCCGATGGCCAATGTCATCAACGGCGGCGCGCACTCGGACGCCCCGATTGATTTCCAGGAGTTCATGATCGTGCCGAAGGGTTTTGACAGGTTCTCGGAGGGCCTGCGCGCGATCGTCGAGATTTTTCATGCCCTCAAGGCGGTGCTCAAGCAGCAGGGCTGCTCGACCGCCGTCGGCGACGAAGGCGGCTTTGCGCCGAAGCTGGAGAGCACCGAGGCGGCGCTCGAGGCGATCTTGCAGGCGATCCGGCAGGCCGGCTACCAGGCCGGCAAACAGGTCTTCCTGGCGCTGGATGTGGCCAGCAGCGAGTTCTACACCGGCAACGGCAATTACCTGCTCAAAAAGAGCACCGGCCGCAAACTCACCGGCGAACAGTTGATCGCGTTCTACGCGGAGCTGGCCGCCAAATACCCGATCATCAGCCTCGAGGACGGTTGCGCCGAGGGCGACTGGAAGAACTGGAAGCGCTTGACCGACAAATTGGGCGACCAGCTCCAGCTTGTCGGGGACGATTTGTTCGTGACCAACGTGAAATTCCTGCGCCGGGGCATCGAGCAGGGCGTCGCCAACTCGATCCTGGTCAAGGTCAACCAAATCGGGTCCCTGACCGAGACGCTGGACTGCGTCGAACTCGCCAAAGAGAACGGCTATACGGCGGTCATCAGCCATCGCTCCGGTGAGACCGAGGATGCGACGATCGCGGATATCGCCGTGGCGACCAACGCCGGCCAGATCAAAACCGGGTCGCTGAGCCGGACCGACCGCGTGGCCAAGTACAATCAATTGCTGCGGATCGAGCAAGCGCTCGGGCAGAGCGCGGTTTACGGCGGGAAATTTTGAGTGGAAGCAGGGGGAAGCGTCGAGAGGACAAGCGGCCGCCCGTAGCCGCGGATGTTAACCTGCCCGCCTTCGTTTGTAGCCGCGGGTTTGAACCCGCGGACCCGTCATCAATTCGGGCCGCCACAACCCGGCGCTGCCAGGAACGGGCGACCGCGGCGGCGCATGCTGGGAGGTTACTGGCAAAATGGAATCCTCCAGCCGAGAGCTGCGAGGTCCGTCACGCTTCCCTTCAGGATGCGGCACCCGGATTGCTCGCGACTGGTCAAGGAAGTTAAACGCGGGTCGTCGTTGTGGATCAAGGGAGGTGACTGGTCCCTGCATGGTTTTACCTGGCAGAACGGGTACGGGATGTTTTCGATCGGGTGCTCGCAACTGGAGGCGGTCCGGGATTAGATCGCCAACCAGGAGGAGCACCCTCGCAAGCTCAGCTTTCCGGACGAACTGCGGCGCTGGTTGAAACGCTATGAAATCCAATTTGACGAACGGTACATCTGGGATTGAACGACCTTGCGCCGCCTGATCCGACGCTTTTCGAGCCGCTCGCCACCGGCAGGAGGATGTCCCGTGCGGAGGACTCCAGCCACCGACCATTTGCCACCTCATTCACCTTGTCAACCCGGCGACGCGGCAGCGCCCTACCCGCTCAAGGTGACGTGGGCGGCGGGGACGGGGCGCGGTACCGATTCAGGCGCGGGTTGGTGCGGGCGGGCCCGTTGGTCGGGGTGTTCGCCGGCGCATTGGTCGGCGAACTGATGGCGACCGCGTCCTGATTGGTATCCAAACTGGCCGTGGGATTGCCGGCGGAGCCGGCGGAGTCGGCGGCGGCTTCGAGCTGGGTCTTTTGTTTCTTGAGGTTGGCGATTTGCTGGCCCAGAGCGGTGCGTTGGGTGCCGATCTGCGTGAGGGCGTATTGCTCGCGCACGGTGTTCCGCCGGGGTTGCCGGTAGTCGGACTTGAGGCGCTTGAGATAGAGTTCCTGCTCGCGGAGTTGGTTGTCGGTGTTCTCGAGCGCGGTGATCTGGTCGTCGAGGTTTTTCAGGAATTGGGCGCGGTAAAGCGCGGCCAGATTGGTTCTGAGGTTCAGGGGCGCGCCCGTTGCCTGGAAGGGGATGCCATAATCATAGGCGGCCATCCGCAGTTCGGCCCCCTCCGTATTCGTGAAGGTGAAAGACTGACCCGGAATCCGGATGGCGTGAAAGGCAACGGGCTGGCCATTGGTGAGGGAGCGCTGCTCGGGAAGGTTCTTGACGAAGAGGACCACGTTGCTGCCCTGGACGACCGAGCCGGCGCTGGTCAGTTGCAGCACGGTTCCCTGGAAGGGGCGCCAGACGGGCATGGGATTGGGGGTGTGCCGACGGCGTTCGGCGTCGAGCTGTTCCCAGTGCAATAGGGGCGTCAGGTAACATCGCTTATCCCCGAACAGGCGATAGGGATGCCGCTCGAGGTCGGCGGTCAGGGATTCGGTTGCGTGCCCGGTGGCCACCGCCGCTGGCGCCTCGGCGGACGTCGTGGCATTGGTCGAGGTCGCGGCGGAGGCAGGAGTGGCCGCAGTGGCGGGACCGGGGTGTTGGCGCACCGACCCGGCGGATTGAGTCGCTGTCGCGATCGCGCTTCCGAGCAAGCCGGCCAGGATCAAACGGGCTTTCATGATGCGTTTCTATCGTCAGTGTGGAGCACAATTCGTTCCAGGTGAATTCAGTTCGCGGCAAAGGCCGCGAACCGGCGGATCACCGGTTGGGCCAACGTCTCGGTGAGGCGCAGCCGCAGGCGGTCGGTCTGAACGGGGCCGAACCGGTCGATCTTTTTGTGACCGATCGAGGTGCCGTGGGCGACGGTTACCCAGCCACCTTTCACCCAGGCGTTCACCTCGTAGGCCTGGACCCGCTGGCCGCGGCGCAGGTCTTCCTGGATAATCGCGGCCTCGACGGCGCGCGGAGGGCGCAAACGCAGCTCCAAGGCGACGCCGCGGCCGGCGGCCGAACAGACGGGTTGACCGTAGCGAAGTCCAATCGCCTCGCCGAACTCCCGGGCCCGGGTGGCATCGGCAGCGGGGATGAGGCCGTCCCGATCCGGAGCGATGTTCAACAGGAGATTGGCGCCGCGCCCGACGGATTTGTCGTAGATATCCAGCAACCGATCCAGCGACTTGAGGGAGGCTTCGTTGTCGGTGTGGTAGAACCATCCGCCGCGGATCGGCACGTCGCACTCGGCCGGGAGCCAAACCGTCCCGGTGCCGGTCGTATGACCCCGGCCGAAGGCGAACTGGAGGGTCTGGTCCGCGGGCACCACGTCCCAGTTGGGGTCGGGCGCGAAGCCTGCTTCATTGCCGGCCCAGCGGATCGTCGGCGCGCCCATGTTGAAAATCATGGCGTGCGGTTGGTATTCTTTGACCGCGCCAATGATCGTGGGCCAGTCGTATTGCCGGCCCTCGCTGCCCGCGCCATCAAACCAGATTTCCACCAGCTTGCCGTACCGCGTCAGCAACTCGGTCAACTGCCGCGCGTAAAACCGGTCATAAGCGGCTTTATCCTTGTAACGTGCTTCGTGCCGGTCCCAGGGCGATAGATACAATCCGACCTTGAGGTGATGGCGGCGACAGGCGGCGACGACCTCGCCCACGACATCGCCGTGGCCGTTCTGGTACGGGCTGTTTCGGACGCTGTAATCGGTCGTGGCGGTCGGCCACAGGCAGAAACCGTCATGGTGCTTGGCGGTGAACATGAGATATTTGGCGCCCAGGCTCAAGGCGACGCGGACCCACTGGTCGGCGTCCAGGTGCGTCGGGTTGAAACTCCGCGGATCGAGCCGGCCGTCGCTCCACTCGAGGTTGTGAAAGGTATTCAGGCCGAAGTGACAAAACATCCCCACTTCGAGATCTTCCCAGGCAACCTGGTCGCGCGTCGGCACGACCAGGTCGGCCGCGCAGGCGGCGGCGGTCGCCAGCGCCAGCAGGACCAGCCACACGCCGTGCGTGCGAAACCGCCTGCCGAGCCAGGCGCGCCAGTCGCGATTTCCGGGCTTCGACCCGCAATACGATCGGATGGAAAGAAGTCTCATCATTCAAGGAATCTCGGCGATCAACCGATGCGGCTGCGCACCAGCGCGAAATAAGCAACCAGCAGCGCCGCCAGCCCGTAGAGCAACCAGGATACCTGTTTGCCACGGCCACTGAGCAGTTTGAGGACGGGATGGCTGACAAAGCCCAGGGCCAGGCCGTCCGCAATCGAGAAGGTGAACGGGATGCCGACGAGAATCAAGAAGGCCGGGAAAGACTCGGTGGCATCGCTCCAATCGATGTGCCGGATGTGGTGCAGCATCATGGCGCCGACGAACACCAGGGCCGGGGCGGTGATCGGCGCATAGCTGCCAACCATCGCGATGAGCGGACCGAAGAACAGGGCCAGCAGGAACAACGCCGCGGTGGTCAAGCTCGTCAACCCGGTCCGCCCACCGGCTTGGACCCCGGCGGCGCTTTCGATGAAACTGGTGACCGTGCTGGTGCCCAGGCAGGCCCCCAGGGTGGTGCCCAGCGCGTCGGAAACAAAGGCCTGCCGCGCCCGTGGCAGCCGGTTGTTGACGATGAGTCCCGCCTGCCCGGCGACGCCGATCAGGGTCCCGACGGTGTCGAACAGGACCATGAACAGGAACACCGCGACGAATGGCAGCATCGCCGGGGTCAATGCGTGCGCGACGTCCAACTTCAGCAAGGTTGGGCTCAGCGGCGCGGGAGGCGCCACGATCTCGCGCGCCAGCGCAAACCGCGTCACCAGCAGGGACTGGCTCAGCCAGGGATGGGCGCGCAGGCTCGCCGGCAGGACGGGCAAAGCCAGTCGGATCCCCACCGCCAAGGTCGTGGCCGCCGCCAACCCCCACAGGATGGCCCCGGGCACCCGCCGCGCATGCAGGGCGGCGGTCACCACCAGGCCGGTAAAGAACACCAGCAGATCGGGCGAGAGCAACCGGCTGTTGAGTTTGACGGCCGTGCCGGGATCTGGCACGATCAGTCCCGCGTTTTGCAGGCCGATGAACGCGATGAACAAGCCAATCCCGGCCGCGATACCGCTCTTCAGACTCGGGCTGATGGTCTCCATGACTTTCTCACGAAAACCGAACCACGAGAGCGCCAGGAACAGCACCCCGGAGATAAAAACCAGGCCCAGCCCGACCTGCCAGGCATTGCTGAACCCGGCGGCCGCGGCGGCCGGCAGCGCGGTGAACACGAAGAAGAAATTCTCGCCCATCCCCGGCGCCTGCGCGATCGGGTAGCGCGCGTAAAGCCCCATGATGGCCGAGGCGACCGCCGCGGACAGACAAGTGGCGGTGGTCACCGCGCCGAAATCCAGGCCGGTGCTGCGGTTGAACATGGCGCCGGACAGCACGGCCGGCTGCACGAAGATGATGTAGGCCATGGTCAGGAACGTGGTCAATCCCGCCAATAACTCCGTGCGCACGGTCGTTCGACACGCCGCCAGACCGAAAATCCGCTCGAGGGTCGCCCGCATCCCGTCACCCGAGTCCTTGGATTGTGAAACACGCATGGAGCCAGGAGGCGACGCCGCGCCACGGGTTAACAACCGTTACCACTTGGTCGCCTTGAGAAAGGCCAGCAGATCGGCCAGCTCCTGGCGCGTCAAGGTCTGATCCAGCCCCTGCGGCATGATCGAGACCGTGCCCGGCCGCATCTCGACGATGTCGCCGCGGGCCACGCGCTCGACGGTATTCGGGCCGGTGGCGAGCACAACTTCGTCGGGCGCGTCCTTCTTGAGCACGCCGCTGTAAGCGTCGCCCTCCTTGGTCTCCACGATCCACGGCTCGAAACTGCGGACAAAACTCGCGCTCGGATACACCACCGATTCCAGCA
>JAGWYX010000071.1 GCA_018969165.1 Verrucomicrobiota bacterium | reverse complement strand
ATCCTGGATCAGGTCCAGGCGCGCCGGCTCAGCAAAGAGGAGGCGTTGGCCCGGATCAAGTCCTTGCACGCGACACCGGGTTCGGAGGAGGAGCGCGCGGCGGTGCACTATTTCCGGGAGGTCTGGCAGGAATCGCCGATCCGGGGAGCGACGTCGGATGGCAAGGCCAAGGCAGGGGGTGCGGTGCTCGTGCTGGACAGCTCGCCCGAGATCGCCGAGGCCCTCCGGGAGGGCGCGCAGGCCGGCTCGGTGATCTGGGCGCGGCCCGCGGCGAAGTTCGAGCGGATCGGAGCACAAGATTATTTGTTCCGCGTCGGCCAGAAGGAGGATGTGGACCGGCTGTTCGGCAGTTTGGCGGAGGCGGGTGTTCTTCCAGCGCGGATCGTCCAGGTCGGATCGCGGGCGGTGCCTGGGCAAGGCAATTTCGCGTTGGCCGAGCAGTTTGAGTTAGGCGCCGAGTTGGCGTTACTCGTCTTCCAGGCGGCGGTTCGGTTCAAAGGGAAGGAACCGATCCATCAGGTTTACCTTCATTTTGGGGCTGCCGACGAGCCGTCGCCCGCCGCCGGCGCTGTGGTGGGACTCTTTAAAGAGTTGGGCCTGGAACGTCCGAACTTCACCGGCAAAGTCTGCCACTGCGAGTCAATGGACGCGAAGGGCATCGCTCAGACGTTGGTGGGAGCTGTCTGGCCGGATTCCGATTTCAGCGTCGAGCTGTCTCTGGCGGCCGCTGATGGGCGAGTCTGGTGCAAAGTGGCGGAGAGAGTTGAGCTGAGCGCGCCGGGGCGGCCGGTCTTGCGTGAATACGGGGTGTGTCTGATCACGGGTGGGGCGGGCGGGCTTGGTTACCTGTTTGCCGAGCACCTGGCCCGGCGGTCGCGCGCGCGTCTGGTTTTGATCGGGAGATCCGAACCCTCGGAAAAGATACGGGACCGCTTGCGAACCCTTGATCGCCTGGGGGCCGAGGCTCGTTATTTCCAGGCCGATGTCGGCCAGTTGGCTGAACTCGAGGCGGCGGTTTCCGAAGCGCGCGCCGTATTCGGGCCGATCAACGCGGTGATTCATGCGGCGGGCGTCATGCCCTACGGACGTTCAACGGACATCGGCCTGGCAGCCCTCCGCGCCGTCTGGAAGGCAAAAATCCAGGGAACGCTGAACCTGGACGCGACCACCCGGGAGGAGCCGCTGGACTGGATGGCGTTGTTTTCCTCGATCGCGTCGGTCATCGGCGTGGCGGAGGCCTGCGGATACGCCTCGGGCAACGCTTTTCTGGATCACTTCGCCGCCTGGCGGGCTGGTGAGGTGCGAGCGGGCCGGCGCGTCGGCCGGACAATCGCGTTCAACTGGCCGCTCTGGGAGGAAGGCGGGATGCAGGTGCAGGGGCAGGCCGCGGGGGCGTGGCGGGATTGGATGTGGTCTTCGCAGGGGATGCAGCCGTTGACCACGTCCGCCGGTGTGACGGCGTTCGAGGCGGGAATACTTTCCGAGGAATCTCGGATCATCGTGGCTCAAGGAGACGCCGACCGGATCGTCCGGACGCTGCGGCGAGGATTAGGATGGCGGCCGGAAACTCGATCAGCGGAAACCAACGTGGCGGTCAAAAGGGCGACCGTCGCCGTGACGCGCAATGGAGACGGGCGCGAGAGCCTGCGGACCATCCTCAAGGGCATGGTTGGGGAACTCCTGAGTGTGCCGGAAGATGCGATCGATGTGAAAGCCGGGCTGGGCGAGTTCGGCTTCGATTCCATCAGCTTGAAATCATTTGCGGAGCGGTTGAACGAGCGATTCAAGCTCGACCTGATGCCGAGCGTCTTCTTCAACCATGCCAGCCTGGGCGCGTTGGCCGATTATTTGCGGGCTGCTCACCCCGAGGCGACCGGGCTCCCCGGTGAAAACGGGCGGGACGATTCGTCCACGACCAAAACCAGCGCGTTATTGTTCGAAGCGCCGACGCCGAGCCACGAGGAGCCCATCGCCATCGTCGGACTCAGCGGGCTGCTGCCCGGATCGCCCAGCTTGGAGGCGTTCTGGTCGCATCTCTTGGCCGGGCGCGATTTGATTTCAGAAGTGCCGGCATCGCGCTGGGACGCGGCGGCGGCCTATCAAGCCGGCGAGGCGGGCGAAGGCAAGTCCAACTCGAAGTGGGGCGGGTTCATCGACGACGTCGAGGGATTTGACGCGCGGTTTTTTGGCGTGCCGCCGTGGGAGGCCGACCGCATGGATCCGCAGCACCGGCTGTTTCTGGAGACAGCTTGGAATTGCCTCGAATCGGCGGGGGAAGCGCCGGCGGACCTGGCCGGGCGGAGGGTGGGGGTGTTTGTCGGCATCCAGTTCCACGAGTACCAGGACTTGCTGGCCCTGGCCGGCGATCTGCACATGTATAACGCGACCGGGAACGGCCACGCCATGATCGCCAATCGGCTTTCGTATTTCCTCGATTTGCGGGGGCCAAGCGAGGCGGTGGACACGGCGTGCTCGAGTTCGCTCGTGGCGCTGAATCGCGCCGTGTCCGCGATTCGTGCCGGCGAATGCGAGTCGGCGATCGTGGGCGGCGCGAGCCTGATTCTGAGTCCGGGAACCCTGGTGGTGACCAGCCAGATGGGAATTCTCTCGCCGGACGGCCGCTGCAAAGTGTTCGACGCGGCGGCCAACGGTTATGTGAAGGGCGAAGGGATTCTGGCGGCCTATCTGATGCCGTTGTCGAAAGCGCAACGCGGCGGCTATCCCGTCTGGGGCCTGGTTCGAGGGATTGGCGTTAATCATGGCGGGCGGGCGAGTTCACTCACCGCGCCGAATTCCCAGGCCCAGAGGGATTTGGTGTCGGGCGTCTTTCGCCTGGCAGGCGTTGATCCGGAAACGGTGGGGTATATCGAGGCGCATGGCACCGGAACCGAGTTGGGAGATCCGGTTGAAGTGGAGGGGTTGAAGAGCGCCTTCAGCGTGCTGTCCGGCCAATCCACCTGGGCCCGACCGTTCTGCGGGTTGGGCTCGGTCAAGAGTAACATCGGCCACTTGGAGCCCGCGGCGGGTCTTGCCGGGGTGGCGAAAGTGTTGTTGGCGATGCGACACAAGACTCTGCCCGCCACGCTGCATCTCAAAACGCCGAATCCCTACCTGAAACTGGAGGGCAGCCCCTTCTTCCTTGTCGCCGAGAGTCGGCCTTGGGACTCGCCGCGAGATAAGTCCGGACAGCCCGGGCCACGCCGCGCCGGGGTCAGCTCGTTCGGCTTCGGTGGGGCCAACGCCCACGTCGTGCTGGAGGAATACCAACCGGTCTCGACCGCCACCGGCGAGGAGCCCGCCACGTCCGACTCGGTCTTTGTCGTTTCCGCCAAGAGTGAAGCCGCGGTTAGCCGCCGGCTCGCGGACTTATCAGGCTGGCTGGCCTCGGGTGGATTGAAGGCCTCGCGCCAGGATTTGGCGCGGACGCTGCAGAGCGGGCGGAGCCATTTCGATTACCGCTGCGCTGTGGTCGCGTCGAGCCTCGCGGAGTTGGGCGAAGTTCTGCAAGTGCTGCTCCGTGGCGGCACGGACCCGAGAGCGTCTTCCGGCAAAGCGGGGACGAGCGGCGCGCGGCTCACGCAGCCTGGTTCGGCTACAGCGGCGGAGTTGGCCGAGGCGTTCGTTCGTGGAGATGCAATCGCTTGGTCCGAGATGGGTGCGGGACGGCTATTCCGAAGACTGGCACTGCCGGGTTATCCGTTTGAAAAGACGAAGCATTGGTTTCACCGGGCCGGCGGGGTTTCGGTTCCCGCGGGCGTGCAGACCGCAGCGCCCGCCGTATCGGCGCCGGCTCCGATGAAACTGAAAGCTTTGTCAGGGAGTCGCGGAGGAACCGCGCCCGGCGCGACGTCGACTTCCCATGAACCCGGTAGCAGCGGACGTGAGTCCGCTCAAACTCGGTCCGGGGCCAATTTGAGCCGACTGACGTCGGCTGCTACGGGGCCCTCTCCGGTTCATCGTCTCGATGCAGGTCTGGCATTGGACGTGACGACGTTCCATGAACCGAGCCCGTCCAAGTCGCCCGCGGAAGGGGCTGGCGAGTCCGACCGTGGAGTCAAAGTGCAGACACGTATGCCGTCGCGTTCGGATGTTGCGCGCGCTGTCTCATCAATTGTGGCGACGGCGCTTTACCTCGACGAATCGACGCTCGACCAGACCAAATCATTTGTGGATCTCGGCTGCGACTCGATTCTGGGGGTGGAAATCATCCGGCGGATCAACACGGCCTTTGGGATCAATTTGCCGGCGTCGAAGCTCTACGAACATCCCAACGTGGCGGCTCTCTCGACTTATGTCGCGGGCCTTGGAGCGGGGCCCGCGGCTGTGACGGGCGCGGTGGTCCCGGCGCCACCCGTGGAGCCGACGGTTCGTCCTGCGGATCGGGGCGGGAGTCGGGTGGTGGTGGTTCGGTCGGGAGACATCGACGATTTGATTTATACGGCGGCGGATCCGTCCGCTCCCGGTGAGCGGGAGATCCAGGTTGAGGTGGTCGCCGCCTCGGTGATTCTCCCGGACTTGCTTTGCGTCCGCGGACTTTATCCGACGATGCCGCCGTATCCGTTTACGCCCGGGTTCGAATTCGCGGGTGTTGTCCGCGCGGCGGGTCGCAAGGCGTCGCTTCACAAAGTGGGCGACCGGGTCTTCGGCGTCACCGGCGACACCCTTGGAGCCCACGCGTTGCGGCTCAATGTGCGCGAGGAGTTGGCGGCCAAAGTCCCTCCGGGCCTGTCGCTGATCGAGGCGGCGACCGTTCCGGAGGCGTTTCTGACGGCCTACTTCGCACTCATTGAATTGGGACGGCTGGCCGAAGGCGAGCGGCTGTTGATTGGTTCGGCGGCGAGCGGCACCGGGTTGGCGGCGGTCCAGTTGGCGCAGTGGAGAAAGGCCGAAATCCTGTCCATGGTGGGATCGGACGAGAAGGTGGAGTATCTGCGCGGTCTGGGCATATCTGACGTGGTGAATTACCGGGAGGGCGATTTGGCTGCGTTCTGTGCGCGAGTCGTTGGGCCGCGCGGCGTGGACGTGGTGCTGAACATGCTTACGGGCGAACCGCGAGAGGCGGCGCTCCGCTGCCTGGCTCCGTTCGGACGGTTCTTGGATTTGGCCGTGGCGGGGTTGAGGGCCGACGGACGGACCGATCTTTCATCGATGGTCTCCAACCAGGTCTATTTCAGCGTCGATTGCCGGCGCTTGAGTGGCGGCGGGGCGGAGAAGATTCAGCGAATCCTGGGTCTGCTGGCGGATTTGCTCGCGGCGGGGACGATCCAACCGCTCAAAGTCAACCGGCTGTTTGACTTCTCGGAGGCCAAGCGCGCCTACGCCCTGGTGCGCGACCGGGTGGGGATCGGCAAGACGCTTTTGTATCGGCGCGATTCGGCGACGGCCGCCAGTGACGAGGGTCCACGCGACGTTTCGGTTCGACGACTCCCGTCCGCTGCACGAGCCGGTTCCTTCCCCGAAGTTGCGGTCATCGGCATGGCGGGCCGGTTCCCTGGTGCGGAAGACCTCGAGCAATTCTGGGAACTGCTCTGCCAAGGTAGGTGCGCGGTGCGGGAGGTTCCGGCCAGCCGCTGGGCCGCCGAGCAATACTTCGATCCCGATCCGGGAGCACCGGGCAAGACTTACAGCAAGTGGGGCGGATTCCTGGAGGGGATCGACCAGTTTGACCCGCTGTTCTTCAGCCTGTCTCCCGCCGAAGCCGAGCAGATGGATCCGCAGCAACGGCTGTTTCTGGAGACGGCCTGGCACGCGATGGAGGACGCCGGGTACGCGGCGGAAGGCTCCTCGGGGGCCAGGTGCGGTGTCTTCGTGGGAGTGGGTCAGGGGGATTACGTGGAGGCGGTGCGAAAGGCCGGCGGCGAATTATCGGCCTCGCTGCTGATGGGTTCGTCCTGCTCGATGATCGGGGCGCGCCTGGCCTACTTCATGAATTTGACCGGGCCCGCGGTGGCCTTGGATACGGCCTGTTCTTCGTCGCTCTTGGCGATATACAACGCCTGCCAAAGCCTGGCGGCCGGCGACAGCGACCTGGCGCTGGCCGGCGGGGTTTGTGTCATGACGACGCCCGCCATGTACGTCATGATGAGCAAGGCGCGGATGCTCTCTCCGACCGGCTTGTGCCGGACCTTCGACCAGGGGGCGGACGGTTTCGTTCCGGGCGAGGGCGTGGGGGTGATCGTGCTCAAGCTTTTGGATCGTGCCCTGCGCGATGGCGATCATATTTATGGCGTGATCAAGGGCGGAGGGAGCAATCAGGACGGCGCCACGAACGGGATCACCGCGCCCAATCCCGCCTCGCAGAAGGCGCTCGAGATCGAGGCCTATCGGCGATCCGGCGTGGACCCGGCCTCCATCGGCTATGTCGAGGCGCACGGGACGGGCACCAAGCTCGGCGATCCGGTCGAAATGGACGCGATCACGGAAGCCTTTAGCGGTTTCACTCAGCGGCGAGGCTATTGCGCCGTCGGGTCGGTCAAAACCAACATCGGCCACACGTTGTCGGCGGCAGGCGTCGCCTCGGCGATCAAAACGCTCCTCTGCCTGCACCACCAGAAACTGGTGCCGTCGCTGCACTACCGGCAGCCGAATGAGCACATTGCATTCGAGGCGAGCCCGTTTTACGTCAATACTGAACTGCGGGACTGGCCGCGACCGGACCACGCACCGCGGCGGGCGGCGGTGAGTTCGTTTGGCTTCAGCGGAACCAATGTCCATCTCGTCTTCGAGGCGGCGCCGGAGTGTGCCATTCATGGCGGTGGACCGAAAAAGCCAGCGTATTTGCTCACGCTTTCGGCCCGCACGGACGAAGGGTTGCGAGAGCGCATGGAACAGCTCTCGACCTGGCTGGCGGCTGGCGGTGGCGATGTTTCACTCGAAGCTGTGGCCTACACCTTGAACGCGGGTCGGATGCATTTTCGTAAGCGATGCTTTGTCGTCGCGGATTCCATCGCCTCGTTGCGCGCGGGCTTGGGGGAGGTTCGGTTCGGAAAGGCGGCCCGTTTGGCCGGTCCCGCGCTGGCTGAGGGGAGCCGGCGCAGCGGAGAAATTATCGGCGATCTCGCGTTCGCGTTGAGCAACCCGGATCGCTACACGGCGATTCTGCACGAACTCGGCGGGTTCTACGTCCAAGGGGTTCTGTTGGACTGGGCGTGTTTGCATACCGGTGAGGCGAACCGGCGGATTTCATTGCCGGGCTATCCATTCCGCCGGAAACGGTATTGGGCTTCGGGACCGACGATCGAATCGCAGACGACTAGCTCGCCCGCAGTGGCGAGGCATCCGCTGCTCGACGCGAGCGGCTCCGGCTCGGCCGGAGCGCCGTTCACGCGCCGGGTGCGACCCTCGGATTGGTTCGTGCGAGATCACGAGGTTCGCGGAGTCAAGACCGTGCCCGGCGTCGTCTATCTCGAAATGGCGCGCGCGGCGGCGGCGGCCCGCTTCGGCCGCGGCGTGTCGGCCATTCGCAGGTTCGTCATACGGCAACCGGTCCACGTGCAGAGTGACGACGTAAAAGTCGAGGTGCGCCTGGCCCCGACGGAGGGCGGGGCGGAATTCGCGATCCATACCCTCGGCCAGGGTGGCTCGATTTGCCATGCGCAGGGGGTTCTGGAATTAGGAGAGCCGCGCGTCGTTCCGGAGCGAGTCTCGATCCATGAGTTGGAACAGGCGGTGCACGCTCCGGCGGACAAACCGGCGATTTACGAGTACTTTCAGGTCGCGGGTCTGGAATACGGAGCGGCGTTCCAGGCCTTGAGCCGGCTCGGGCTCGATTCTTCGGGAGAGATCGGAATCGCGCGGGTGGACCTCCCGTCGGTGGCGCGCGCGGATGCGGCTGCCTATTACCTGCATCCCGCGCTACTGGATGGCGCCTGGCAGTCCATAGCCGGGTGGAGCCTGGCTGGGCAGGAGAACACGCCGTTCGCGCTCCCGTTCGAGGTGGAGGAAATCCTATTGTTCGGCCCGCTCACCGAGGCGGGTTACGTGCGAACGCGCCGCGGAGAAGCGTCTGGCTCAGGAGAAATCCATCGCTACGACGTTCAGTTCTTCGACCCGGCAGGCGCGGAGCGTTGCCGAGTGACTGGCTTGACGATGAAATCGGTCGGGCCGGGCCGAAATCCGGGCGGCATCCAACTCTTCCACCCGGTTTGGGTGCCACGCGAGGTCTCGGTGAAGCCCGGGTGGACGCTGGGAAGATTGTTGGTTTTGGACGACAACGAGAGCCGATTCGCCGCGGTCCGCGCCCAGTGTCCGGAAGCGGTGCAGGTGCGTCGGGGCGACGCATTTGACTGTCGGAGCCCGGAAGTCTTTGTCGTGAGGCCGGAGTCAACCGAAGATTTTGCGCAACTGCTCGCGGCGACTTACCCCGGAGAACGCGTCGAAGCGGCGGTCCTCTGCATGTGGGACCTGGATGCAGAAGCCGGGTCAACCGAGCCGGAGTCCGCGAGTCTGCTTTCGAGCATTGCGTTGACCCGCGCCCTGATCGAGCGCGGTTTTTCCCGGCTGCGCCTGGTGCAGGCCGGTCGTTCGTGGCAAGCCGGGCTCATGAGTAGCTGGGCTAAATCGCTGATGCAAGAGCATCCGGGTTTCCGGTGCGTGACGGTCGAAGTCGATGTCGATGGAAGTCCAGAGCTTCCTGCCAGGCTGTTGAAGGAGTTCGACGGCGACCTGGTCGATCCGGAAATCCGTTTGGTGAGCGCGGGGCGCCTGGCGATGCTTTATGAGCGTGCGACTGCCGCGGTCCGGTTTCCCTACGCGTTCCGGGAGAACGGAGTTTACCTGGTGACCGGGGGCCTGGGCGGGTTGGGCCGATTAGTCGCGGAACACCTGGCGCGCAGCGTCGGTGCGCGCGTGGCGTTGCTGGGCCGGTCCGCGTTGACGGCAGACGCGCAGCGCTGGGTGGATTCCCTCGGGACGTTGGGTGGCGAGGGAGCTTACTGGCAGGCCGATGTCACCCGATTGGACGAGGTGCGGCGGGTCGTCGACGGCGTCAAAGAGCGGTTCGAGGCGTTGCACGGGGTTTTTCACGCGGCAGGCGTGCTCCGCGATTCCCGGCTGGTCAACAAGACCGCCGACGACGTGCGCGCGGTGCTTGCGCCGAAGATTCGCGGGGCGATTAATTTGGATCTGGCCACTCGCGATCTGGACTTGGACTTTCTGGTGTTTTTCTCCTCGGTAGCGGGGGCGCTGGGCAGCGCCGGTCAATGCGACTATGCCGCGGCCAACGGATTTCTGGACCGGTTCGCCGAGGAACGTGAAGCGCAGCGCGCGGCCGGGCGCTTGACGGCGCGGACCATTTCGATCAACTGGCCGTGGTGGAAGGAGGGTGGAATGCGCCCTGCCCAGGCAACCATCGATTGGCTGCGGACGACGTGGGGTCTGGCTGGGCTGGAGACCGAGGTTGGACTTCGGTTATTGGAGGAGATCCTCCGATCGGACATGACTCGGGTGCTCGTCCTGTGTGGCGACGAACATCGCTGGACCGAGATCGCGAAGCGAAAAGCGGCCGTGGTTCCGTCTCCGCCGGTGGAGGAGGCTGGGGGCGCCGGTTCTGCCTGGCTGCGCCAGCAGATTATCCGTCTCATGGCCGAGCAATTGAAGGTGGAGGCGGCGGAGATCGACCAGCACGAAGACTTCAGCTTGTACGGATTTGACTCGATCAGTCTCACCGAGTTTTCGAACCGGCTGAATCGGGTTCACCAGCTCGAGACCACTCCCGCTCTGTTTTTTGAATACACGACGGTAGCGTTGCTGGCGGACCACCTTGTGGGTGCCTACCCCGGCCGGTTTGGGATCGCGGTCGCTTCGGCACCTGCAAGCCCGCCGCCGACGCCGGGAACGCTCGAACGCACTGCCGAGGCACCTCATGCCTCGGGGCCGGCGGTTGCTGAGGAACAGAATCGCTGGATTGCCGTGATTGCAATGGAAGGACGG
>JAGWYX010000987.1 GCA_018969165.1 Verrucomicrobiota bacterium | reverse complement strand
TGGATCGTGGATATCGCCTTCGGTGGCGAAGGGGTGGCCCGGGTGGCGGACTTCGTGGTATTCGTGCCATTTGTGGCCCTGGGCGAGGAGATCGAGCTTGAGATTACCGAACTCAAGAAACGCTTCGCCCGCGCGCGACTTGTGCGCGTGTTACACGCGTCGTCGGAGCGGGTGACGCCCGCCTGCCGGTATTTTGGCGCGTGCGGCGGATGCCAGTACCAGCATTTGGCCTACGGCACGCAATTGGCGCTCAAACACCGGCAGATTATCGAGCTGTTCCGGCGGATCGGTGGTTTCGACGAGGCCCGGATCGACCCGGTGATTGCGTCGCCGCGGCCTTATGGCTACCGCAATCGCATCATGGTCCGCAGCCAGTGGGACAAGTTCAAGCAGGGGCTCAACATTGGATTCCTCCGGTTTGACAACCGGCTGGTCGTGGACCTGGAGGAGTGCGCGATCGCGGAGCCGGTGCTCAACGATCAGCTTCGCGAGGTGCGCGCGCATCCACCACCCAAGGGCGGCATCAAAGTCACCTTGCGGGTGGCCCCGGACGGTTGGGCGGTGCCGCGCGATTCGTTTTTCCAGAACAATTTTCATCTCCTGCCCGAATTGGTGCGGACGGTGCGCGAGCGAACGCAGGCCGGCGGCGCGCGGTTTCTGCTGGATGCCTATTGCGGGGTGGGCTTCTTCAGCCTTGAACTGGGGGATCTGGTGGAGGAATTCCTCGGACTGGAACTGGATCGCCTGGCGGTCGAAGCGGCCCACAAGAACGCCGCCAATCGCGGCCGGCCGAATGGCCGATTTCTGGCCGGGCCCGTCGAAGCATCTCTGCCGGCCGCCTTTGTGCGGTTCCCGGCCGATGCGACCCTGGTCATGCTGGACCCGCCGCGGACCGGCTGCAGCCGGGTGATTCTGGAGCGGTTACGGGAATTTCAGCCGCGGCAGATTCTGTATGTCTCTTGTCACCCGGCGACCCTGGCGCGGGACGTGTGCGCGCTGTGCGCCGACCGGCGTTACGAGCTGGCTCGAGTCACGCCGCTGGACATGTTCCCCCAAACCCAGCACATCGAGTGCATCGCCGACTTGCGCTGGAGCGGCGCTCCCGCCACCGGCCCGGCGCCGTCCGCTGAAGATAGCCTTGCCAACCGGCCTGCCGACTGAGTACAAGTCCGGCGAGAATCCTTGAACTATGCAAGAAGTCGAACAATCGCCCCGGGGGTTTGTCCTGTCCCTGCTTCCCTGGCTGGTCTGCGGGCTGGCGTTGCTGCTCTACCTGGTGACCCTCAATCACTGGGTGACGATTGCCAGCTTGCCGACGGTGGCGCTGCTGACAGACTGGAACTGGTGGTCCCCGGCTTTGCAGCGGCCGCTCCTCTACCTGCTGAGCTGGCCGCTGCGGCTGTTGCCAGCGGGGGCCCAGCCGATCGCCGCCAACGTCTGCTTCGCCCTGTGCGCCGCGGCCACGCTGGGATTGCTCGCGCGCTCGGTGGCCTTGCTGCCGCACGACCGCACGCGGGAACAGCGGCAACGCGAGCGGAGTGAATTCTCGCTGCTGACCATTTCGGCGGCGTGGCTCCCGCCGGTGTTCGCCGTCCTGGTCTGCGCCCTCCAGCGCACCTTCTGGGAGAATAGCGTTGCGGCCACCGGCGAATCCCTGGACTTATTGCTGTTCGCCTACCTGGTTCGTTGCCTGCTGGAGTATCGGCTGGACAACCGCGAGACCTGGCTCTGGCGGTTCACCCTGGTGTACGGCGTGGCCACCGCCAACAACTGGGCGATGATCGGGTTCTTTCCCGCGTTCTTCGTCGCCGTCGTCTGGATCGCGGGATCGCGTGTTTTCGAATTGCGGCTACTGACGCGGATGCTGGGTTTTGGCCTGCTGGGGCTGCTGGTTTACCTGGTC
>JAGWYX010000986.1 GCA_018969165.1 Verrucomicrobiota bacterium | reverse complement strand
CAGAAAGACTTTTACACCCCCTGGCCAGTTCACGAGACGGTACAAACTGGACACAGCGGCTCAGCGTTCCCAGCACAGGCGGCTTTACTTCGGTTGCTTATGGTGCCGGACTGTTCGTGGTCGGCGGCACCGGTGGGATTAACAGCAGTGGCGTGATTGCGAGCATTTATACCTCGGCTGATGGCACAAACTGGATCCCTCGTAGCACCACCGCTCCCATATCATCCGTCGTATTCGGCCATGGGCGCTTCCTTGGGTTTTCTGGCGGCAATTCACTTCAGTCGGGCGTGATTGGAAAGCTGGGAGCCAGCCTCACTTTAGCCGGCGGCGTCCAGGGCACCATCACCGGCGTGACCGGCCAGCAGTATGCCGTTGAAGCCTCGACCAACCGGACCTCCTGGAGCGTGCTGACCAACATCACGATCACCACGAACGGAGTCGCCCGGTTCACTGATGGGGCGAGCAATGCCGGCGGGCGGTTCTACCGCGGTGTCCTGGCTCCGCCCTGACGCGAACCGACGAGGATTGATCATCAAGCTCTTCGCAAAACCACTTTTCCTGGGCGCGCTCGGCGCCGCCCAAATCGCCTGGGGGCAGGACGTGCTGGCAACCTGGACGACGAATAGTTTGCCTACGGCAACTGGCAACACGGTGATTTTGGGGCCAGTGGCATTTGGCAGTGGCCGATTCGTGGTCGGAGGCAACGTCACTGATGTGTAAGCGTCCGGGCGGGTGCATCTGTGTAGCGTTCCTCGCTTTTCCGTGGAGGTTTTTCCATTCGATTTCCGGGTAAAACGGGAAAGAATGAGGCACTGTCCGGTGGTGGTTTTCTGGTAGTGCACCGTGGAGATTTGCCCCTGATGGGGCGTGGGTTTTTTGGCGGATTGAGCCCGTGAGGTTTTACCGTAGGGCGGCCTTGATTTGGCGGCAGTAATCCAGGGCGCGCTGGCGACCGGCTTGCTGCTCTGCGGCCGACAAGGCCCGGCGTGGCGGTGGAGCGGGTCTGGCGGGGGCGGGCGGGCGCAAGCGGACCCGACTAATCTGGAGGTCCTCCTCGAAGCGATCCGGTTGGAGGAGGTTGGAGAGTTTGAGCGCCCCGACGTTGCGGCGCTGGGCGCGGATCTCCCGCTGCAGATAGACGATGACGGCGCGCAGATCTGAGAGCGAGTAGCCCAGGCGCAGCAGTTCATACCACCTGCGTTCCCGGTCGAAACCCAGGCGCAAACGCTGACCGGTCAGATGGCCATAGAGTTGATGAGCCTGGGCGATGGTGGCGGCGTTAATCGGGCCGACCGGTGGCGGGATCGGTGGGAGCATAGGCTCGGTTCATGAAAGGGGTCGTACTTAAGTAATGACACTTGCTGCGCCTTTTCATTTGCAGCCGTCGCAACGCCTTCGCCACGCGTCGCGCGGCCCGTACCGCTTCCCGCCCCCGCGGCGGTTTCCATCGAGTCGTGAAGGCGGAGGGGGGACTCGCATGCACTTCTCGACTTTACGCTTGAAGGCATCATGATGCCTACGCCAGCCGTCTCTCGCGCCTCACGCGCCGGTGGCGCGCTGCCAGGCGGCATAGTTGTCCACCCGGGCGCCAAGCTGGTGGAGCAGGCTGTAGAGGCCGAGGTCGGTCCGCGAGGTAAAGGCAAACTCCGGGTTGGTCGCCCGCTCGCGCAGGGCTTTGGCGAGGGTCTGGCTGAGCATTTGCAGGAGCTTGGCTCGGCCAAAGTCCACCGGGAATCCGGGGTGCGCGCCGCCGGGGTAGAGGATGGCGGTCATTTCCTCCAACGTTGGGAGCATCCGTCGCGCGCGTTCATACGGGACCTTGGTTCCGAAGATGATGTTCAGGACCTCCTTGGCCTGCTTCGCTCCCTGGGTCCAGGTGCGTGAGTGCACCGCGCGGATCAGG
>JAGWYX010000985.1 GCA_018969165.1 Verrucomicrobiota bacterium | reverse complement strand
GCACCGAGGTCAACCGTTCGTCCCAGGTTTTGACCGGGATCGAAACCGCTTCCTTCAACTGCGCGACGAATTCCCGCACCTTGAGCGCCGCCGGTCCGTAACTGCCATCCATATTTCGCGGCATGCCTACCAGGATCAATTCCGCCGGCTTCTCGCGCAGGATTTCCCTCAACCGGACGAGGAATCCTTCGAACGGTTCGGCGGGAATAAACTCGAGCGGTTGGGCGATCATGCCCAATTCGTCGCTGATCGCGATGCCCATCCGTCGCGTCCCGTGGTCAATGGCGAGAATGCGCATCCGCGTCACGGGCAGTCAGGGTGAGTTTTTGCCGAGGGCGAATCCGGCCGCGGAGCGCGGGTTGTCTTAACCCGCAGCAGGCAGGTTGGCCAGGTGAGAGCGCGGCTCCTCCGGGCGTTGCCGGAGGCTGGGTGGCCGCGGCTGGGGACAAGCCGCGCTCCGGCCGTGCGAGACATTCGCGCTGCAACCTTCATTTCATAACGTGCGCAACACTTTGGCGGCGGCTTTGACCGTCTGGGCGATATCCTCGACGGTGTGCGCTCTCGAAATAAAGCCCGCCTCGAATTGCGACGGGGCCAGGTAAACCCCCTCCGCCAACATCCCGTGAAAATACTTGGCGAACCGCTCGCGGTCACTGCGCAGCGCGTCGGCCAGATTCTGCACCGGCTGATCGGTGAAATACCCGCAGAACATCGACCCGCAACGGTTGAACTGCACCGGCACGTTCGCCGCCCTGGCGGCATCCTTCATTCCGGCTTCGAGCTGCGCGCCGAGGTCCTCCAATTCCCGATAGACATTCCCGAGTGCGGAATGCGGAATGCGGAATGCGGAATGGGTACTTTGCGCTGCGGACTTTGGACCTTGGACCTTGGACTTTGGCCCTTGGACTGTTGCCAACTCTTCCAGCGCGGCGATGCCGGCCGCCATGGCCAGCGGATTGCCGCTCAGCGTGCCAGCTTGGTAAACCGGCCCCAGCGGCGCCAGGCAATCCATGATGTCCGCCCGGCCGCCGAACGCGCCCACGGGCAATCCGCCGCCGATGATTTTGCCGAAGCAGGTCAGATCCGGCCGGATGCCAAACCGCTCCTGGGCGCCGCCGAGCGCCAGGCGGAACCCGGTCATGACCTCGTCGAAAATCAGCAGGCTGCCGTTCGCGGCCGTGATCTCACGCAGGAATTCGAGGTAACCCGACTTGGGCAGGTAAACACCCGCGTTGCCCGGCACCGGTTCGACGATAATCCCGGCGATCTGCCCCTGGTTGGCCGCGAACGCTGCCTTTACCGGTTCGATTTCATTAAATGGCAGGACGATCGTGTGCTGCGTGAAGGCGGCCGGCACTCCGGCGCTGTCCGGTTGCCCGAAGGTCAGCGCGCCGGAGCCCGCCTTGACCAGCAGCGAATCGACGTGCCCGTGGTAGCAGCCCTCGAACTTGATGATCTTGTCGCGCTGGGTAAACCCGCGCGCCAGCCGAATGGCGGACATGGTCGCTTCGGTGCCCGAGTTGCACATCCGGACTTTCTGGACACTTGGAACCGCATCGCAAATGAGTTTGGCCATCGTCACCTCCGCCGGGTTCGGAATGCCGAAACTGGTCCCCTGCTCCGCCGCCCGCTGGACCGCGCGGATGATTCTCGGATGGGCGTGTCCGAGGATCGCGGGCCCCCAGGTGCAGACGTAGTCGATGTACGCGTTGCCATCCACGTCGAACACGCGGGCGCCTTGCGCCCGGGCGGCGAAGAACGGGTGCCCACCGACGGCGCGGAAGGCGCGCACGGGCGAGTTCACCCCGCCGGGAATCCGGTTCAGGGCCTCGGCGAACAGTGCTTCCGACTTCGATTGCGAAATCATTCCTGGAAGCTTATCGGCGACGTTGCTGAAACACAC
>JAGWYX010000984.1 GCA_018969165.1 Verrucomicrobiota bacterium | reverse complement strand
CATTGCCGCGGTGCATCGCTTGCTAGAACAAGCCGGCACGTGAGGGCATATGAACCGCCAGGGACATTGGAACCAGGCGTACCGGACCAATGGCGCGCAAGAGGTCAGTTGGTATCAACGCCGGCCGGATCTTTCCTTGACGCTCATCGCCGCCTCGGGGGTGGCCAAGGACGCCGGCATCATTGACGCGGGCGGCGGCGCGTCCACGCTCGTCGACTTTCTGCTCGATGAGGGTTACACGCGGCTCGCGGTACTCGACGTGTCTCCGATCGCCCTGGCGCACGCCCGGAGCAGACTGGGCGCGCGGGCGGAGACGGTCCAATGGTTCGAGGCGGATGTGACCTCTTTCGTGCCGCCGCACCGGTTCGGCCTGTGGCACGACCGGGCGGTGTTCCATTTTCTTACCGACAAGGCCGACCGGGAAAAGTATGCCGACGCGCTCCGGCGCACGCTTGCGCCCGGCGGCCAAGCCATCATCGCTACTTTCGCGATGGATGGGCCGTGCAAGTGCAGCGGGCTTCGCACTGTGCGGTATGACGCGCCGTCGATCCTCGCCGAGCTCGGGCCGGGACTGCGCCTCGTCGGGCAGGTGGACGAGACGCACCTGACGCCGGGCGGCAGCGAGCAGGAATTCAGTTACTTCCGCTTTTCTCGGACCGCCGCTGGCGCTGTGTGAGCCGAGCGACTGGTGAGGAAGGGTGTGTGATCCCCGCTACAGCGTTAGTCCCGCGATCCTACCCACCAACCTTCTCGCGGAGGTCGGATTCCCCAAGTCGAAATCGAACGTCCTGCCGTCGGCGTGCGGGGCATAATCATAGATTGTGGCGTTGCCCAGCCTGGACACGCCGTACGTGAGGCGGATGGTATCGGGCTCGCCCCTCCCGATGGACAAGGCGGTGACCTTGTTCCCGTGTGCGGATTGGACGTGGAACTGTAGCGGCATGGCGAGGCGATATACACGGACGCCCTGTTCGGCGCAATGAGAAACCAAGGAGGCCGAGACCGATTCTTCGGCGGTCTCGGCCCCAGCAGAAGCGCCGGGCGGCATGTTTCTCCCGATTTTCTCAACCTCGCCCGGCTGGGCCGTTCATCGTCTCCTCCTTGTTGCGGAACATATTCGCGTCCCCGAGGAATGCAAGCAGGGTCCTGCGCCTGCCGCCCTGCAGGCCCGACTGAGACTACCGCGTCAGCAGGCCGGCGAAATACCGGGTCAAGAGCGCCGCTTGGTCAGGCGTCAGGCGCGCCTTCCGGTTCATCTTGGTCATCCACGACCGCCACTCTGTCTCCCCGTAGTCGGCGGGGTGGTAGAACTGATGGCAGCGCATGCACTTGGTCGTGCAGAGTTTCGCGGCGGCTTGGGCTTCTTCGGAGGACAGCCCCACCATTGTGGCTTGAGCCGCATTCAACCGCGGCACGGTGTTCGCGCTGGCACGTCGTAGCGACGTGCTTTGGCAGCCGATCAGCAGGCCGATGGCCGCGCACACACAGACCCTGATGGCACACGAGACGCCCATCAGAAGCTGATTCCGAAGATAAGGCGGACGTTCACTCGTTCGTGATCCCGGAGGTCCAGGTACCGGCTGCCGGTGGTTTCGCCGATGAAGTTGGACCCACACACCTGCGGCATCACCGTGAACGCCGCCCACCATTTCTCCTGCCGGTAACTCACGACCGGTCCCAAAAACAGGGCGGTGTTCTCCACCTGCCGATAGTCAGGCAGCTCGCTGTGCTCGCGCAGTTCCAGGCCGAGCGACCAGTGCTTGCCGAGATCGCGCGCCAGGCCGAAATCCCCCTCCACTTCGCCTTCCAGGGCGTGGAGTTGATCGGCCCACTCGCTTGCATGGACCAGGTTCAAAGCCCATTTCCATTGGCCCAGTCGCTGGCCCAGGATGATTTTCTGTTCCACCTCGG
>JAGWYX010000983.1 GCA_018969165.1 Verrucomicrobiota bacterium | reverse complement strand
AGGGCCCGCTGCTGGCAAAGAACTTCGGGTCGTTGCCGCCTTCCTGGTGCGGGCCGTTGTCGCTCGAGAAGAAGACCACGGTGTTGCTCGCCAGCCGCAGGGCCTCCAGTTCGGCCAGGAGTTTGCCGACGTAGGCGTCCAGGCGTGTGATCATGGCGGCCTTGTTCCTCTCCGGCGGCGGCCAGGGCTCGGCGCTGTAGGGCGCATCGCTTGGGACCTCCATGCCGTTGCCGGTTTCGCGGAACCGTTCGTTGTTGGCGTGCGGGAGGGGGTAGGCCAGGTAAAGAAAGAACGGGACGCGCGCGTTTTCGCGAACGAAGTTGGTCGCGGCGCGGGTGAACCAATCCGGCGAATAATCGCTGCGGCGATGATTGGCGTTGCCGTAGAAGTGGAACTTGCGCTCGTCGCGCCAGAGAAACTCGGGATAATAATCGTGCGCGTGGATCTGGTCCAGGTAACCGAACCACTCCTGGAACCCTTTGCGGTTCGGTGTGCCGGAGGTGCCTTCCCGCCCCAGGCCCCATTGGCCGATGGCCGCGGTGGAGTAGCCGGCCTGTTCCAGCACCTCGGCCACCGTCATGTCCGCCGGCCGCAATGGCTCTCCCGCGTTGCCGCGAATCCGGCAGTGCCCGGTGTCCAGTCCCGTCAGCAGTGCGCACCTTGAAGGCGCGCCAACCGTCGAGCCGGCATAACACTGGGTGAACCGCATCCCTTCGGCCGCCATCCGGTCCAGGTTGGGGGTGCGAATCTGGCTCTGGCCGTAACAGCCCAAATCCCCGTAACCCAGGTCGTCGGCCAGGATGAAGATGATGTTCGGCGCGTGCGGCGGGGGTCGAAAGGACCGGCGCCCGGCCGGGGCCTGGCCGCGCGCCAGGAACGGGAACGAGGCCGTCAGCAGGGCCAGTGCGACCGCGAGCGGCCAGGGCTGGCGCCAGGGCGGCCAGAGAGTCATGCGCATCATGCGCGGTCATTCTTAGAAAACCGCCCCGCCAGCGTCCAATCCAAAAGCGGCGCGCCGACGGCCGTCACCCCGCGGCCAGGCACGCCCGGCCGGGGAGGACACGTTCGCGCGGGCCTGCCGCGGGCAGTCGGCAGCTTGACCCCGCACCAGACATTGACCGTTCGCGGGGTCCGACTAAGATGGCGGCCGCTTCACGCGAACGGATGCGTCCTGCGGCACGATCACATGAGAGTTTCTCGCTCGGTTGTCGGAATCTGCGGCGGCCTGTTGGTTATCCTCGGGCTGGCGGGCTGCGCCTCGACTTCCAACCCGCGCACCCGCTACCTTGAACAGATCGAACCCGACACCGTCGCCAACCTGCTCGCCTACCGGTCCGGCAACACCCTCGAAATCAGTTACCCCCTTCACGGCCGGCATCTGCTGGCCCATGCCACTTGGCCGCAAGTCCCGGCCGGCGACCACGCGTATCGCCACCAATTGGCCGTGCTGACATTCGAAAAGCAGGCCCGCGCAACCCGACGATCCGTCACGCGGAAAGGCAATCGCGTCCCGATCCGCGACGCTCAGCAATGGCAGCAGCTCATCGGCCAGATCATGCGCCAGATCGTGCCCAACGCCCCCAACCACGGCACCCTCCTCCTCCTCCAGAACCAGGAGGTCGTGGTCTATCGCGACCAAACCGGCAAACTCCAATCCGTTCGCCTGGAGAACAAACCCCGGCAGGTCGCCGTCGGGCGCACCTTCAACGACACCGACTTTTCACGCCAAGCCGTCGCCCGCCTCGAAGGCCAACTCAGTGCCCTGGACGAAAACCAGTCCCAGTTCCTGTTCGTGACGGGGCAGGACCCGGCGTTCGTGCTGATCGACCTCCGGCAGCGCCTGGTGGTCTATTTGAGCTATCCCCTGGACCCCGAGTTGAATGCCGAGACCGTGCCCGGGTGGTTCGCCTTGCGCGCC
>JAGWYX010000070.1 GCA_018969165.1 Verrucomicrobiota bacterium | reverse complement strand
CTGCTCTTCTGGTGGCACGCGCGGCGATCCGACCCGACCCCGGTCAGCTTTCGCTGGTGGTGGAGCGCCGAAGGGATGCTGGTGTTTCTGATTGGGTTGGTGCTTTCCCTGCTTGCCGAGATTCCCTGACCCGACCATCAGATTCGGCGCGAAAACTGGGTCCGCGGTCCGCGGTGGCGCCTCGACGCAGCTCACCGCGACGGCGCGCCGGGTCGCGACTCCCGGGTCACGGAAGACTCGACCTCGATAACCGGGCTGGCGCCCGCGGCCGATTGGCTTTGGTTTGGCGGCACAGGACGCGTCGAGGCGGGGGCCGCGGGCGCGCCGCGGGTTTGGCGCGTCGCGATGAAAACCGCCAGGATCCACGTCGGGACGACGTCCACCAGCGGCACCAGTTCGACGATGAAGGTGGGAAGGAAGGCAAAGTGCCAACCCACAAGCAACGTCAAGACCAGGCCCACGATCACATCCAGGGTCGCGTTCAACGGCGAGGCGATCCCTTCGACGAAAAGCGGGAACAACCCGATTTGCAGGAGGTCCGCCCCCACAGCCACGGCGTAGGCGGCACGAATTCGGCCTCGACTGAGGGAGTTCATCGATCTCAGGAAACCTGGAAACGATTACCGCGCAAGTCAAGTTTTGTACCGCGATGAACGGTTCCTCTCGCAACCATCGACACTCGTGTCGCCCCCTCACCGCCAGTCAGCCCAGACCACCGACTTGACCCGTCCCCGGAAATTTCCGAAGTTCGGGCCTTGACCGATGTCTATCCAGAACGCAGCCGCGAGCGGGACCGATGGATTACCGCGCGCCGCGGCTCGCGGCTGCCGCTGGATCCGTGGCGCCCCCACGCCTGCTTCCTCGAGGATGAACCCGACGCGGCCGGCGAATTGGTCCGGATCGCCACGGTCTTCCTGACCAATCGCGAATGCCCGTGGCGCTGCGTGATGTGCGACCTCTGGCGGTACGCCTTGGCGGAGACGCTGCCCCTCGGCGCCATCCCACGCCAGATCGATCACGCCCTCGATTCCCTCAAGTCGCAAACCAACGCCTCCTCCAACGGCGGCCCGCCGCGCCTCGCGCGCCAGATCAAACTCTACAACGCCGGCAGTTTCTTCGACCCGCGCGCCATCCCGCCCGCGGATTACCCGCCCATCGCCGCTCGCGTGCGGGCCTTCGAACGCGTCATTGTCGAGTGCCACCCCGCGCTCGTCGGCCAATCCTGCCTGCGCTTCCGTGATCTCCTGGCCGCCGGCCACCCCGGTGGCCAACTGCCCAAACTGGAAATCGCCGTGGGGCTCGAAGTCGCCCACCCGGACGTCCTCAAAAAACTCAACAAAGGCATGTCTCTGGACCAGTTCCGCCGCGCCGCCGAATTCCTCCAGCGGCACGGGATTGCGCTGCGCGTGTTTGTGCTGGTTCAGCCCCCGTTTCTCGAGCCAGCCGAAGCGGGCCTTTGGGCCAAACGCTCGATCGACTTTGCCTTTGCCTGCGGCGCCACGGTGCTTTCCCTCATCCCCACCCGCGGCGGCAACGGCGCGCTCGAGACGCTCGCGGCCCACGGGAATTTCGTGCCGCCCAAACTCGACGCGCTGGAAGCTGCCCTCGAATACGGAATGGCCTTGCGACGCGGCCGGGTCTTCGCCGATCTTTGGGACCTGGAGAAATTCGCCAATTGCCCGGTGTGCGCGGCGCCCCGGGCCGCCCGGCTCCGCGAGATGAACCTGTGCCAGACGGTGCTCCCGTCCGTGCGTTGCGATGCTTGCCGGCCAGGTCCGGCTCCCAGCCACTCGCCCACGGATCGCTCATGACGGCCGAATTCGATCTCGCCGTCGTCGGTTCCGGCTTTGGTGGTTCGCTGATGGCCATGATTGCCCGGCGGCTCGGTCGCTCGGTCATCCTGCTCGAACGCGGCAAACACCCGCGATTTGTCATCGGTGAATCCTCCACCCCGTTGGCCAATCAAATCCTGGAGGAACTGGCCGACCGCTACGACCTGCCTCGAGTCCGGCCGCTCGCCAAATGGGGTCCGTGGCAGCGGACGTATCCGGGCATCGGCTGCGGGCTCAAGCGCGGCTTCACCTTCTATCAACACCCGATTGGCCGGCCGTTCGCGGCCGACCCGGCGCGCCGGGATCAACTCCTGGTCGCCGCCAGCGCGCGCGATGAAGTTGCCGATACCCACTGGTACCGGCCCGACTTCGACCAGTTCCTGGCACAGGAAGCCCAGAACCTGGGGGTCGAATACCTGGATGAAGTCGCGCTCTGCGGCCTGGAGCCAGGGGAGGCGGACCTTACCTTGACCGCGCAAAAGGGCGGCAAGAATCTCCGCATCCGCTGCAAGCTCGTGCTCGACGCTTCCGGCCCGCGCGGGTTCATCCATCGCGCGCTCGCCCTCCCGGAGGCCCCGCTCGAAATGTCCCCGCCCACCCAGGGCCTTTACGGCCATTTCACCGACGTTGGCAAAATGGCGGACCTCCTGGCGTCGCGCGCTCGATTCGACGAAACGCCTCCTTACCCGGTGGACGCCGCCGCCGTGCATCACATCTTCGACGGGGGCTGGATTTGGGTATTGCGCTTCAACAATGGACTGACCAGCGCCGGGGTCGCCGCCACTGACGCCCTGGCACGCGCATTGAAGCTGGCCGATGGCACCCCGGGTTGGGCCCGCCTGCTCGAACGCTTGCCCACCGTGCGCGAACAGTTCGCGACCGCGCGCATGCAGTTTCCCCTCGTGCACGCGCCGCGGCTCGCGTTCGCTACCGGGACGGTTGCCGGGCGGAACTGGGCGTTGTTGCCGTCGGCGGCGGGTTTCATCGATCCGTTGTTATCCACGGGCATAGCCCTGAATCTGCTGGGGGTGAGCCGGCTGGCGGACGTCCTGGCTGGTGCTCAGGACCCTGAGACCATCCAATCCCGGCTGGCGACCTATGCGCGCCAGACCCGGCTCGAACTCGAGACAACCGCGCGCTTGATCGGCGCGCTTTACGCGACCCTGGGTGACTTCGAGGTCTTCACCGCGCTGGCGCGCCTCTATTTTGCCGCCGTCAGCTTCACCGAGATCAACCGCCGCCTGGGCCGGGCCCACCTGGCGCCGGGTTACCTGCTGTGCCGCCAGCCGCGATTTGCCGGCCCAATGCAGGCCTGCTGCCGCGCCGCCACCGACCTCTTCCGAACCGCTCCGGTCGCTCCAGCCGCCCGCGCGGCCTTGCTCGAGCACCTCCGGCAGACCATCGCGCCCTTCGACCTCATCGGCCTCGGCGACGCCCGCCGACGGAACTGGTACCCCGTGGATTAGAAAGTGCCGCCAACCGTCGCGCCGTTCCAGCGTCGCTTTCCTTGAACCGGTGCGCGGTAGGGCAGCGGCCTCCGGCCGCGCCGCGCTGCTGGCCGCTCCCTGGCCTTGCACCGCATAAGCCGATGCGCTAAAGTTCCTTGAACTGTGAAACTTGCCGTAATCAAGTCGAGTTTTGACGCCGCTTTCGCGGTCGGTGTATTTCCCCTCCAGGACGCAAATATCGATTGGTGGAAACGCATGATATGCCCGGGCGGGGCCGCGTCGGTCTGAAGCGGCGCCTCGCTGGTTTGTCGCCATGAAAATCCGGCCGGCAATCGTCTTGTGGTGGTTGCTGCTGGCGTGGCCCGCCGCCGCGCCGGCCCGCGGGGCAGCGGAGGACGCCGGCCCAGCACCGCGGCCCAAGACGGTTTTCATCCTCCCGATCCGTGACGACATCATGCCGCCCATGGTCTATCTGGTCCGGCGCGGCGTGAAGGAGGCGATGCAGGCCAAAGCCGACCTGCTGCTGATCGACATGCAAACTAACGGCGGGCGGGTGGACGTGACCGAGGAAATCCTGGGCATCCTCGGCAAGTTCCAGGGCGCCACCGTCACTTATGTCAACGACCGGGCCTTCTCCGCCGGCGCGTTCATCGCGGTCGCCACCCAGAAGATCTACATGGCTCCCGGCAGCGTCATCGGGGCCGCCGCGCCGATCATGATGTTGCCGGGCGGCGCCGGCGTCGAGAGCCCCTCCGACACCGTCGAGGTCAAAATGACCTCGGCCCTGAGCGCCCTGGTCCGCGCCTGCGCCGAAAGAAACGGTCACAACAAGGACGTCGTCGAGGCGATGATCAACAAGAACAAACGACTGGAGATCGATGGCAAAGTCCTCAATGAGAAAGGCCAGATTCTCACCCTCACCAACGTCGAGGCGGAAAAGTCGTTCGGCCATCCCCCCAAACCGTTGCTGTCCCTGGGCACCGTCGCCAGCCTGGACGCCCTGCTGGCCAAGCTGGGCTGCGTCGGGGCCAACGTGGTCCGAATCCGTCCGACCGGAGCCGAGAAGCTGGCCTCCTGGCTCAATGCGATCAGCCCGCTGCTGTTGATCGTCGGCATCGTGGCCCTCTACCTCGAGTTCAAAACCCCGGGCTTCGGGTTGCCCGGCATCATCGGCATCACGGCCTTTGCCATCTATTTCCTGGGCGGTTATGTCGCTGGCCTGGCCGGCCTGGAGTGGGCGGCGGTGTTCGTCCTGGGCCTGGCGCTGGTCATCCTCGAACTGTTCTTCTTCCCGGGATCCATGGTGCTGGGATTGAGCGGTGCGGCCCTGATGCTGGTGGCGATCGTGATGGCCGCCGTGGACACCTACCCGGGCATGCCGACCATCCCGACCTTGCCCCAATTGCGCGTCCCGCTGCGCGACCTGTCCATTGCCCTGCTCGGCGCGTTGCTGGTCGGCTGGATTGCCAGCCGTTGGTTGCCCAAAACCACCCTCTACCACGCCATGGTCTCCGCCTCGGCCAGCGGCACCCGGACCGAAGCCGTCCAGTGGCAGCAGCAAAGCGCCCACCTCGGCCGGACCGGCGTCGCGCTGTCCACCTTGCGCCCCAGCGGCAAGGCCCAGTTCGGCGACGAAATCCTCGATGTCATTTCACAAGGCGAATTAATCGAGCAGGGGCGCCCGGTGAAGATCGTCGGCCACAGCGGCACCGCCGCAATCGTGGCTGAAATGCTGAAAGACTGAAGGTCCCGAACCAAGGACGGCGGCTACGCAGTCGCACGGACGCGCTCTCATCGGCCTCGGGCTTTGGACCTTGGCCCTCCGTCTGCCTCCTCAGGGCTTCCCCGCGACCGGTGGCGCATTCGTCGCCTCACCTGTTCGCTCCTTCGGACCGTTGCCGGGATGGCGCGGTCCTTTGTGGAAGAGCGTGTCGAACTTATGTTGCTGATCCGGGTTCAACTCGGCGCGGATTTCGCCACGCAATCGGTGGAACTCCTGGCGGGCCTGGGGCGTGATGGGCTCCCAAATCTTTTTCAACCGGTCCTGGCTTTCGGTAATGAGCTGTTGGACGCGCGCGTGCTGGGCCGGGTTCAAGTCCAGCTCCCGGTCCAGTCGCCGCAGGAAGGCTCGCCGCTGGGCCGTCCAGGGCGTCATCTGGCTGCTTGGGCCGAGCCGAAAGGCGGGGTGGGCTTGCGCCCGGAGCCACCGACCGGAAACCGCGCCCGTGACCAGGCCGGCCCCGAAGATCACCAGGGTGGCGAGGATAGCCTTCCAGGCGCTCACCAGGCTTCTCCCAGATTATCCAGCCCCGCGTAAACCGTGGTTTCCAAGTCGCTGTTCTGCGTGTCGCTCGCGTTGTTGGCCGGGTTCAGCCACAGGGCACACAGCCCCGCCGCCAGCATCACCGCCAGGCTGGGGGCCGCCGCGCGCCACAGGACCGCCGCCCAGGCCGCCCACCAATCCCGCCGCCCACGGTCGGCCAGCCGCGCCATGACCCGCTTTTCAAAGGCGTAGGGAACCGCCTCGCTCGGGCGCTGCGCCCGCGCCGCTGCCAGCAAGTGTTTCTCGAGTTTGGACACGTTCATATAGCCTAAATCCAACAGACGCCCCGCTCGGCGGCGTCGGTTACAGATACTTCGATCCCATCAGCTTTTCCAGGTACTTCCGCATCTGGGCCCGGGCCCGAAAGGCCCGCACCTTGACCAGCGGAATCGACCAGCCGGTCAGCGCGGCGATCTCTTTCACCGACCGATCCTCGATCTCCAGCAGGGTGATTACCAACCGCGCCTCGGGGCTCAGTTGTGCCAACACCCGCTGGATCAACTCCCGCGCCGCAGCCGCCGTCTCGCTGGCCCCATCCGGGTCGGCGTTGAACCGCTCCAACCAGTCGGTCTCTTCCTCGGTCAAATCCGTGAAATGCAACTCCCGGTTCTTCCGGTGCCGGCGCAGGGAGTCGTAGCACGTACGCACCGTCAACCGCATCAGCCAGTGCTCGAAGGGCGCCTCCGCCCGGAAGCTGCCCAGCTTCTGGTAGGCCTTGATAAAAACCTCCTGCACGATGTCCTCGACCTCGCTCTCCCGGCGCGCGTACCGTCGCACCGTGCCGAAGACTCGCGGCTGGTACTTCCGGACCAATGGCTCGAAACTCGCCGGGTCACCCCGCAACACCGCCGCGATCAGTTCCGTGTCGCTCACTTCCATCGCGCCGCACTGTGGCACAGCCCCGCAACTCGCAAAAGCAGAAAGCCACCGCGCGCACGCAGTGGCTTTCTCCAATAACCCAACCGATCAGGAAACGCCGCGCCGAGGGCGCCCGGCGGACGCACACCCACGCTCGTCTCCTCCCGCCGCAGACGTATCCGCCCCGCGCCAGGTTACAGCCAAGCTCCCGTCGGCCTGCCCCGCGCTGGGGCTGCGGCCTCCGGCCGCGCCGCTTGAGAGACCCTGGCGGCTCCCCACGAACCGCTCCGTGTCGGTCTATCGATTTCCAATGGCTTGCGCGAGACTTTCGGGGTAACCGGGCAGCAGCCTTCACCCCGCTCCCTTGCATTACCAAACCTCACGACCCCGGCGTCAGCCCCAGCGTCTTCTCCAACGCGTCGCTGAACTTGCGCATCTCGCTGATGATCTTCGGCGGCTGCTCGGCCACCGTGTTCATCATGCGCTCGGCCACCTCCGGCTTGCGCCGGACGATCTCCGTCGCCGCCGTGATCAGCGACAGGTAGTTGTTCACGTTATGCCGCATGTCGCCCAGATGACGGTTCAATGCGTCCACCTGCTCGGCGCTCAAGCTCACGGGTGCGGGCTGCGATGCCATCTCGCAACCATGACCAGGAGCCGCCGGGAATGCAAGCCGCTTTCACCCACTTTGCGCCTTGCGCTTCCGTCCCCACACCGCATTATCTCCCCCATGTCCGACGCTACTCTGCTCCATTCGGATCTGCCCGGCCTCAAAAAAATCAAGAGCGGCAAGGTCCGCGATATCTTCGACCTGGGCGACCGCCTCCTGTTCGTCGCCACCGACCGCATCTCGGCCTTTGATTGCATCATGCCCAACGGCATTCCCCGCAAGGGCGAGGTCCTCACGCAAATCTCCCATTTCTGGTTCGATCAAACGGCCAACCTGGTTCCCAACCACCGCCTCGCCCGACCCGCCGATCCCTTGCCAGCCTCCCTTCAACCCTTTGCTCACCAGCTTGCCCGGCGCAGCATGATCGTCCAAAAGGCCCAACCCCTGGCCATCGAATGCGTCGTGCGCGGTTACCTCGCCGGCTCCGGCTGGAAGGAATACCGCGCCCAGCAAACCGTCTGCGGCCTCAAACTTCCCCCGGGCCTCACCGAATCCGCCGAGCTGCCCGAGCCGATCTTCACCCCCGCCACCAAGGCCGAAACCGGTCACGACGAAAACATCCCCTTCGCCCGCGCCGCCGAAATCGTCGGTGCCGACCGCGCCGAGCAGGTACGCGACTTGAGCCTGAAGATTTACCAAATGGCCCGCGCTTACGCCCGCCAACGCGGCATCATCATCGCCGACACCAAGTTCGAGTTCGGCTCGAGCGACGGTCGCCTCATCCTCATTGACGAAGTCCTGACCCCCGACTCGTCCCGCTTCTGGCCCGTGGACCAATACCAGCCCGGTCGCGGCCAGCCCAGTTTCGACAAGCAATTCGTCCGCGATTACCTCGAAACCCTCGACTGGGACAAGACCCCGCCGGCCCCGCGCCTGCCCGCTGACGTCGTCGCCAAAACCCAGGCCAAATACCTCGAGGCCTACGAGCGCCTGACCGGACACCAGCTCTGACATGCGCGAGCTGATCGAAGATTTCCTCCAATACCTCCGCCACGAACGCGGCCAGTCCGAGCTCACCCAGAAAACCTACGCAGCCCTGCTGGAAAAATTCCGCCGCTGGGCCCAGGCCCGCGAACTCTCGGATTGGCGCGCCGTCACGCTCTCCCACCTGACCGCCTTCCTCCAGCACGAGCGGGAACGGACCATCGCCGACGCCGCCGGGCACCGCCGCCGACAGCTCAGCCCGGAAAGCGTTTACCTCCAGATCGCCGCCTTCCGCGCCTTCTACCGGTTCTGCGAATCCGAGCACCTCTTGCCGGTCAACGTCGCGGAGAACCTGTCCCTGCCGCGCCGCTGGCAGCGGCTCCCCAAGGCCCTTACCCACGCGGAAATCCAGCGCCTCCTCGCCCCACCGAACCCCGCCACCCCCGCCGCCCTTTGCGACCACGCCGTGCTCGAACTGGCTTACGCCTCCGGCCTGCGCCTGGCCGAGTTGCGCCAATTGCGCCTTGAACAACTTCACCTGGACGCCGGCTTCCTCAATGTCATCGGCAAAGGCAACAAGGAACGCGTCCTCCCGGTCGGACGCAAAGCCGTCGAAGCCCTGCAGCGCTACCTCGCCGCCGGCCGCCCTGAACTGGTCACCCCGCGCTCGCCGGCCAACGTGTTCCTGAGCCGTCGAGGCACACCCTTCGCCGCCGTCACCCTCTGGCTGCGCATCAAGCGACGCGTGCGCCTGGCGGGCATCGAGCGCAACGTCACCCCGCACATGCTGCGGCATAGCTTCGCCACCCACCTGCTGGAACACGGCGCCGACCTCCGCGTCATCCAGGAACTCCTCGGCCACGCCAGTATCAGTACCACCGAAGTCTATACCCACGTCGCCGGCCGGCGCCTCCGCCAAATCCATCGCCAGTTCCACCCCCGCGCCTGAAACGCCCACTCCCCGGCTCGATCCCTCACCGAAACACCGCAATCCCCTCTCCTGTAGCCGCACGTTTAAACGTGCGCCGCAACAAACGGTGTTCTCTCCCAGGGCCTGCTCAGTAACGCGCCCACTCAACCGCGACCACTGGATTCTGCAATCTGAAATCTGAAATCTGAAATCCCCCGCCTCCTCCCTTCCCTGGGGTGTTCACCTACTGGATTCCGGTGTTTACCCACCTTGTCCAAAACCGCCGCGCGGCGTGACCATCGCCGACAAGAACGCTGCCGGTTGCTCGACCTGAATGGCTGAAGCCCGGCAGCAAAGGCGCGGATTTCAGGAGGCGAATACTCGCCGCTAATCCTCGCCCGGCGAAAGGCAAAACTGAAACCAGAGTGCCCACACTCGAAAATGACAGGAGAAAGGCCATGAAGTATATGCTCCCCGTACTCCTCGGCGCCGTCGGACTGGCGCTGAATGCCCGACCCACCCTTGGCTCCCAAACCTTCGATCCGCACACCGCCGTCGAAGCCCTCGATCGGGTTCCTCGGGCCGAACTGCCCGCCCGGGCCGCCAGCCTCGTCGCCCACACCCCGGCCGCGCAACGGGAACCGATGGCCGTCGCCCTGGCCGTCGCGGTTGCCGTCAAACGCCCGGCCGCCCTGGTTCCGGTCGTCGCCGCCATGACCAGCGTCGCCACCAATGACGCCCCAGCCATCGCCGCCGCCGCCGCCGGCGCCGCGCCCGATCAGGCCCCCGATATCGCCCAAGTCGCCCTGCAAGCTTCACCCCCGCTGGCCGCCAGGATCATCGACTCCGTGCAGACCGTGGCGCCGCGCGCCCACGCCGCCTTGATGCGCCTGCGCGTCAACCTGGTGAGCAACCGACCTCCGGGATTCCCCTCGCATGAGATCGGACGCAAAGGTCATCGTGGCGAGCCCAGCGAAGGCGAAGCCCCTGGCCCCGGTCGCGACGAAGGCCGCGGTCAGAATAACGGCGGCGACGACGGCCACGGCCAGGGCCAGGGTCAGGGCG
>JAGWYX010000982.1 GCA_018969165.1 Verrucomicrobiota bacterium | reverse complement strand
CGCCGCGACGGAAGAGTAACACTTCCGCCACAGAATACTTTTTCCTATTGACCTCACGGGCTTAATAGGTGTTTCACGGCCAGACGCTCGCCACGCACAACGGGCGGCATTTCGACCCGGCGAACGTCGACCTCATTGACCCGTTGGTTTGATCTCTCGGAATTTCAAAGCACGCTCTAAGGAAAGTACCGGTAGATTTCGCGCCGGTGTAGGACCCGGGAAACAATCAATACCTCGCCCCGCCAGTAAAAGCCGATCCGATAATCTCGCACGCGGACCCGATAGGCGTGGTCCCGGCCCGATAAGCACTTAACCTGAGCCTGGCCTGCCAACCCCGCCCAGCGCGGCATCGCCTCGAACACCAACCGGTAGATGCGCTCGTACTCAGGTCGTCCCCGCAACTGCCGCAAGTCTCGGATGAACGCCGGCTGATACGAGACCTTCACTCCCGCGCCAGCAGAGCCAAGGCTGCCCGCCGACGCAGCGGTTTCTCTCGAGCAACCTGTCGCATCGCACGGTGCAGGCCGGCATCCTCCAACGCCTCGAGCAGAGCTCGATACTCCCGAGAACTCAGCACCACCTTAGAGATGCGGCCGCGCCGATCCGTGATGAATTGGGTGGCGAAAGGATACGCCTGCCGACTCAACTCCGCCGCTTTCATGTCTGACACTGTACTGGCCGCGGTAGAGTCGTCAAGGCTCCATTGAAGCCTCAATATTGGTCCTCAAGGCGAAACTCCGGGAGCGCCGGGGGATGGTCAGTGCGGACCGGCGTCGCGCCATCAGCCAGGCGATCCTGAGATTCTTTCCGTTCAACTTCTAAAGCCCCTCGCGCTGGTTTCCGCTTTCCCATTTCCGATTTTCTTCCTCTCCGTGTTCTCCGTGGTGAGATCCCCTCGGCCCAAAAGCAGAAAACTGAAAGCTGAGACCGCGCTTGATTTCCGCTTTCTGCTTTCGGAATTTCAGCTTTGCCTGGTGGATTTCCGCTTTCTACTTTCCCAATTTCTGCTTTGCCTTCCGCGTCTCGGCGGTGCCCTCCCGTTCGCGTCCATCCGTGGTAGCCCACTTCTCCGGGGCGGCGCTCGCTGGCCCAAACTGCCCGACGCTCACGCCAGCAGGGCTCTGAAACCGGCTTGTTCAAAGTGCCTGTCGGCGGTCAGCGCCTCGCTCAAGCCCCGGGAACTCATGACCACAAAGGAAACGCAATCCGTCAGCGGCCAGTCCTTATCGGCCCGGGTCGCGTACAGCTCTCGGCCCTGGTGGAGCACGCGGCGGGTGACTTCCACCAGTTCGATTGACTCGTCGGTCTCCAGAAGTTCCCAAATCGCCATTGCGTCCTGGCGATGGTCCACCTTGCACAGCGCATCGGCCAACTCGAGCATCACCAGGTCAGTCGTGACCAGGCGCAATCCTGGGACTTGCGAGGAAGCGACGGCACGTTGGTGGGACAGATCCCCTCGATTAAGCAACGCGAGGAAATAGAAGGTATCGGCAAAGACGGCCGTCACGGTTTAGCCGGGTGTCCCTTCCGATAATGAGCGTGGTTCAGCGCAAAATCCTTCGGCCAATCGCGGTCTTTGGAGAGCTGGAGCAGACGCAGGAGGAAGCCCGGAGCTGGGGCTGCGGCTGGGCGGGACACCGGCGACGGTCTGACTTCAACTTCCGAGCCTTCCGGTAAATGGGCTTCGGGCGGAAGAACCACGACCCCGTTCTTGACTGTTCCCTTGACGGTCATGGCCTACCTCTACGCCGGAATCTGGACACCGGCAAGTTGAATCAGCGCGTCGGATCCGCCTTGGGTGCAGGACAAAATCGTTACCTGCGCTCGGTGATTTTCAGGCCGCCGTTGGGAGTGGTTTGCGATATTGTTCCCAGAACAGGCCGAATTGGCGATTTTCCAGGAGGCAGCGAATGTCTAGCACGT
>JAGWYX010000069.1 GCA_018969165.1 Verrucomicrobiota bacterium | reverse complement strand
GACGAATTTCACCCGGCACTCTTCCGCCTGACCGCCACGCTCGATGTCACTGGCGGCGCGCGCCGAGGATGGCACCCGGTCGATTCCTTCGTCACTGAGTTTGGCCTCCGGCACCTTTCCACCGCCGGCACGCAATTCACGATGAACGGCCGGCCGCTCTTTTTGCGCGGGACACTGGAATGCCAGGTTTTTCCGCTGACCGGCTATCCGCCATGCGAGGTCGAGGCGTGGCGCCGAATTTTCCGCATCGAGAAATCCTACGGCCTGAATTTCATCCGCTTTCATTCGTGGTGCCCGCCGGAAGCCGCCTTCGCGGCCGCCGACCGGGAAGGCATCGTGATCCAAGCCGAGGCGCCCCAGGCCAACGTCAACGCCGGGTCCGATCCCCAGCGCGATGCCTTCACCGAGGCGGAATTACGGCGGATGATCCGCACCTACGGAAATCACCCATCGTTCTGCCTGCTGACGCTCGGCAATGAATACGGCGGCCAAAGCGCCTGGCTCACCCATTGGGTGGACATGCTCATCCAGGCCGACCCGCGGCACTTGTATTCCTCGCCCTCCGCCGGCCAAGAGACCACCAACCGCCAATGGACCGAAGGCACGTTTGGCCGAGGCGTGCACGGCCCCGGCACGACCTCTGACGTGCGCGCCGCCATTGCGCATGAAACCGTCCCGCCGGTCGGCCACGAGATCGGCCAGTGGGTTGTCTTCCCGAATTTCGACGAGGCGCAAAAATACACCGGCGTCATGCGGCCGACGAATTTCGAGATCATCCGCGACGACCTGAAGGCAAAAGGCATGCTCGACCTCGCGCCGCGCTTCTTCCAGGCAACGGGCAACCAGGCCGGGTTGCTTTACAAGGAGGAGATCGAATTGCTGCTGCGCACACCGGGTCTGGCCGGGTTTTCGCTGCTCGACCTGCATGATTATCCCGGTCAGGGCACCGCGACCGTCGGGCTGCTCGACCCGTTTTGGGATGCCAAGGGCTTCATCCAGCCGGGACAATTTCGCCGCTTCTGCGGCCCGGTGGTGCCGCTGCTGCGGATGCCCAAACGGACTTACACGGCCGGGGAAACGTTTTCCGCCGCCGCCGAAATCGCCAACTACAGCGCGCAGGACATCCGGGGCGCGACGCCGTATTGGACCATCACCGACGCGCGTGGAAGGCCGATGGCCGGCGGCGCACTGGACTCGCTGACCGCGCCCACCGGAAGGCTCTCGCCGCTCGGCGCCATCCGCGCGTCGCTCGCCAAAGCCGCCGCGCCGTGCCAGCTCACCGTCACCGTGGGCTTGAAGGGAACGCGCTTCTCCAACGGGTGGAACATTTGGGTCTATCCCGATGACGCCGCGCCGCAACCGCCGGCCAACGTCGTCCTCAGCACCGCGTGGGATGAACCGACAAAGGCCGCGCTGGCCGAGGGCAAGACCGTCTTGCTGTTGCCGGCGAAGCAGTTCCTCCACCGTTCACTCGGCGGCAGCTTCCTGCCGACGTTCTGGAGCCCGGTCTGGTTTCCGTTGCAGCGGCCCGACACGATGAGCATCCTTTGCCATCCGCGGCAACCGCTCTTCGCCCAATTCCCGACGGCATTTTACAGCGACTGGCAATGGTACGATCTGCAGCAGAACTCGCGTCCCGTGATTCTCGACCACACGCCGGCGGGTTTTCGCCCGCTCGTGCAGGTGATTGACAATTTCGCGCGGAATCACAAGCTCGGCGACGTGTTCGAGGCCCGCGTCGGCAGCGGCAAATTGCTCGTCTGCACGATTGACCTCACGGCCGATCTGAAGAGCCGTCCCGCCGCGCGGCAGTTCGCCCGCAGTCTCTTTGCCTATCTCGGCTCGCCGCAATTCCAGCCGCGACACAAACTCGACATCGACCTGCTCGACAAGCTGTTTTTGCCGACGGCAACCGGCGCGCACGTCAAATCGGTCCGCGCCGATAGCGAGCAAGATGGCTACCCGGCGGCCAATGCCGTGGACGGCGATCCCGACACTCTTTGGCATACTGCCTGGGAAGGCGATGCCGTCCGGGATTTTCCGCATCAACTGGTGATTGAACTTGACGCGCCAGAAAGCATCGCGGGCTTCACCGCTCTGCCGCGCCAGGACGGAAATCACAACGGCTGGATTCGAGCCTACGCGCTGTTCGTCAGCAACGACGGCACAAACTGGGGCGAACCGGTGGCCAAAGGGGTCTTCCCGAACGACCGCGGGCTGAAGCGCGTGAAATTCGGCGCGCCCGTCACCGCCCGATTCGTCAAGCTGGAGGCGCTGAGCGGCCAGGTCAACGGCCCGTGGGCGTCACTGGCGGAATTGAACCTCATCCAGGCCGGGCAATGAAACGCTCCTCGCGACGACCATCGCCGATGTCAAATCCAGGATCATGATCGGCGCGACCTCGATGGAACCTTCGCACCCGCCGGCCGGGTTGAACCTCGGCTACGTCTGGCTCATCTCCGCCGTTGCCGCGCTGGGAGGACTGCTCTTCGGCTACGACTGGGTGGTCATCGGCGGGGCAAAGCCGTTTTTCGAGCGGTATTTTCACCTGACCAGCGCCGAGCTATCCGGCTGGGCCAACAGTTGCGCGCTCATCGGCTGCCTCGCCGGCGCGCTCGTCGCCGGCGCCTTGAGCGATCAATGCGGACGCAAGCGGCTGCTGATTGTGTCCGCGCTTTTGTTTGCGTTGACTTCGCTCGGCAACGCGTTGGCGCCGGACTTTTCCAGCTTCGTCGCCTGGCGGATGCTCGGCGGGGTGGCCATCGGCCTGGCATCGAGTCTTTCGCCGATGTATATCGCCGAAGTCGCGCCGGCGCGGATGCGCGGCCAATTGGTTTCCATCAACCAGCTCACCATCGTCATCGGCATTCTGCTGGCGCAATTCGTCAACTGGTCGCTCGTCCACCATCTGCCGGCGGGCGCGACCGACGAGTTCATCCAGAATTCCTGGTATGGCCAGAGTGGCTGGCGCTGGATGTTCGGCCTCACCGCGGTCCCGTCGCTGCTGTTCTTCCTGGGCATGATCATGGTGCCGGAAAGCCCGCGCTGGCTGGCCAAGGGCGGGAAATCGCAGCTTGCCCACCGCGTGCTGGCCAAGATCGGCGGTGAACATTATGCGACGGCGGCCCTCGGCGAAATCGAGGCGACGCTGGTGAACGAAACCGAGACGGTGAATTTCCGCGAGTTGCTGGAACCGAAAATGAAGAAAGTTCTGCTGCTCGGCGTGGCGCTGGCGGTCTTCCAGCAATGGTGCGGCATCAACGTCATTTTCAACTATGCCGAGGAAATCTTCCGCTCGGCGGGTTACGATATTTCCAGCGTGCTTATGAACATCGCCTGGACCGGTTCGGTCAACCTGGCGTTCACGTTCGTGGCGCTCGGCGTGGTGGACCGTGGCGGGCGGCGGCCGTTGATGCGGTTCGGCGCGGCGGCGCTGGCGGTCATTTACACGGTGCTGGGCTTTTGCTATCACGCCAACGTGCGAGGCTGGCCGATGCTGGTGCTGGTGCTGGCGGCGATCGCCGCCTACTCCATGTCGCTGGCGCCGGTCACTTGGGTGGTGATTGCGGAGATTTTCCCCAACCGCATCCGCGGCGCGGCGATGGCGGTGGCCGTGGCCGCGCTCTGGCTGGCGTGTTTCATTTTGACCTACACGTTTCCGATTTTGAATCATGGCCTGGGGGATTCGGACGGCGGGATCGCCGGTTTCCTGGAACGCCTCCTGCCGTGGCTCAAAGACGGTTTGGGTTCGGCCGGGACGTTCTGGCTCTACGCCGTCATTTGCATGCTGGGTTTCATTCTCATTTCCTGCTTGCTGCCGGAGACGAAAAACAAAACACTCGAGCAAATCGAACAGGAGTGGCTGGATTGAATCTGCGAAGGCGCGATTGCCCCCTGGCCCCGCAAGCGGGGCGCGCCGGGCGGTCTGGCCCGGCTGGCCCGTTCTCAATCTGACGAAAAACCCCGACTTGGCACGCTTCGTGCCGCAGAAGAACTGAACAAAGTCGCCCTGATACAAATGGTTCAATGGCACCCCTTCCCGCCAGGTTGTGCCCGGCGGCGAATAAGATTCGCTTGGGGCAACCGGACCAGTTAGAGTAAGGGTTATGAATCGCTGCCATCCCAAATGAACGTCGCCGGCGTCTTGAAAGTGCCCCTGCGGGTGTTGCAGGTGGAGGACAACCTGGCCCACGTCGAAATGGTCCGGGAACTGTTGGGGACGGAAGGCTTCGAGGTCCGGGTGCGCCGGGTGGAAACGGCCAGGGAGTTGGAACAGGCATTGACGGAGGGAAACTACGACGTGATCGTGTCCGATTGCACGATGCCGGCCTTTCACGGTCTGGCGGCATTGGAATTGGCGCGGCAACGGCGGCCGGACATCCCGTTTGTGTTTTACTCCGGGACGATCGGCGAAGAGGCGGCGGTGGAAAGCCTCAAGCGTGGGGCGATGGATTTCGTGCCCAAGGGACGTCCGGAGAAGTTGGGGCCGACGATTGGGCGCGTATTGAGGGAGCGGCGGCTGGATCGGGAGCGGTCGCTGCAGCAGCAACGGGTGCAAGCCGTGGGCACGTTGTCGGCGGGGGTCGCGCACGCGTTGAACCACATTTTGACTTCGGTGCTGATCGGGGCCGAGCAGCTTGGCGAGCGGTTGTCAGACGAGAGCGACCGGCGAACGTTGGAGTTGATGCAGGCCAGTGCCAGGCGAGGTTCGGAGATTGTCCGACAGGTGCTGGACTTTGCTCGAGGGACGGGGGCGGAAAAGGCGGTGTTGGATATCAAACCGCTAGTGGAGGAGGTGAGCGGGTTAATGCGGGAATTACTCCCGCCGTCCATCCAAATCCAGACACGCATGACCCGGGAACTCTACCGCGTGGAGGGCAACGCGACGGAGTTATATCAGGTGCTGCTGAACCTGAGTGTCAACGCCCGGGATGCGATGCCGGCCGGGGGGCAACTTTTGATCGAGGCCACGAACGTGGTGCTGGAGGCCAGACCCGCGAGCCAGGAGCGGCAGCCAAGGATGGGACCCCATGTGGTGGTGGTGGTCAAGGACACGGGGATGGGGATCGCCCCGGAGGCGCTCGGCCGGATCTTCGAGCCGTTCTTCACCACCAAGGCGGTCGGGCAGGGAGCCGGTTTGGGCTTGGCCACCGCGGCGGAGGTGGTCAAGCGGCACGGCGGTTTTATTGAAGTGACCAGCCACGTGGGCCAAGGCAGTGTGTTTGAAGTCTATCTCCCGGCGGCGACCGGGATGGATTCCGCCAGTTGACGGGCCGAGTCGGTCTATCCGGCCCGGGCTCCCACCGCCATGCAAGAAACTCCTTGCCGCCCGCCGCATCGCGCAAATATCTTGAACACGCAACCCCGGAAAGGCGTCAGACGCTTTCCAGCGACACGTGTTTATGAATTGGCTCAACATCATCCGGCCGCGCGCCGTTCTCCTCCTCTTCCCCCTCGGTCTCAACGCCCAAACCCCGGAGTGGATTTGGCACGATAACCACGGCGTGCCACCGGCGGATAACGAGGTCCGCTATTTCCGCAAGACCTTCGCCGTGGACGGCACGGTGCGCCGGGCCGTCCTGGCGCTGGCCGGCGACGACCAGGCAGTCGCCTTCCTGAACGGCAAACGGGTGGCCATCAGCCGGGGCTGGGAACACGCCACCCGCGCCAACGTCCGCCAGGCAATCGTGTCCGGCGCGAACCTCCTGGCCATTCGCGGCAAGAATAATTCCGGCGACGCCGCGCTCATCGCCCGGCTCGATCTCACGTTCGACTCCGGCAAAACCGAGACGATCGTCACCGACCCGTCCTGGGTGTCGTCGGCCACACCAGCCGACGGGTGGGAGAAGCCGGGCTTCGACGCCCCCGGTTGGACCAAGGCCGTCAGCCACGGCAAGCTCGGGATCGCCCCGTACGGCGACGTGATGGCCGCCCCCCTGGCGACCGCCGCGGAAAAACTGACCGTGCCCCCCGGGTTCAAGGTCGAACTGCTCCGTTCCGCGCAGCCGGGCGAAGGCTCGTGGATTTGCATGACCATCGACCCGAAAGGGCGCCTGATCATTTCGCCTCAGGAACGGGGCGCCCCGCTGCTGCGGGTGACGCTCTCGCCGAAAGGCCAGGTCGCCAAAATCCAACCGCTCACCGCGCCCGTCGGCATCGCCATGGGCTTGCTCTACGCCTTCGACAGCCTCTACGTCAGCGGCCTCGGCCCGGAAGGCGACGGCGTCTATCGCCTGCGCGACACCAAGGGGACCGACCAGTTCGACGAAGTCACCCTGCTGAAAAAATGGGACGGCGGCATGGGCGAGCACGGCGCGCACGCCATCGTGCTCGGCCCCGACAAAATGCTTTACCTCGTCAATGGCAACTTCACGCATATCCCGAAAGACATTTCGCCCGACTCGCCCCACAAACATTACGCCGAGGACCAGCTCCTGCCGCGCGAGGAGGACGGCAACGGGTTCGGGGTCGGCCTCAAACCGCCGGGCGGCCAGGTCCTGCGCATGGATCCCGAGGGTAAATCCTGGGAACTCTGGGCGTCGGGGATGCGCAACACCTACGACATCGCGTTCAACACCGATGGCGAGCTGTTTGGCTTCGACAGCGATATGGAGTGGGATTGGGGCATGCCGTGGTACCGGCCCATCCGCATCATCCACCTGGTCTCGGCCGGCGATTATGGCTTCCGCGAAGGGACCGGCAAGTGGCCGCCGTACTACCCGGACAGCCTGCCACCGGCGGTCAATGTCGGCATCGGTTCGCCCACCGGCCTGAAATTCGGCACCGACAGCAAGTTCCCGCCCGCTTACCGCCAGGCGTTGTTCGCCATGGACTGGGCTTACGGCCGCCTCTTCGCCGTGCACTTCAAGCCCGAGGGCGCGACTTACTCGGCCACGTTCGAGACGTTCCTCGAGGGCAAGCCCCTGAACCTGACCGATCTCGAGTTCGGTCACGACGGGGCCATGTACTTCATCACCGGCGGCCGCGGCACCCAGTCGGGGCTCTACCGCGTCTCCTACGTCGGACCCAGGGTCCGGCAACCGGCCCTCACCGCGGAGGAGAAACAAGAACTGAAAACCGCCGCTGCCGCGCGCGCGGCACGGCATCGACTGGAAAAATTCCAAGGCCACGAAGACCCCGCGGCGGTCAATTTCGCCTGGCCCTACCTGGACAGCCCGGATCGCTGGATGCGATACGCCGCCCGGATCGCCATCGAGAGCCAGCCGGTCGAGCAATGGCAGCAACGGGCCCTGGACGAAACCCGGACCGAGGCGTCGATCACCGCGTTGCTGGCCCTGGCGCGGCTGGGCAGCGCCAGCCAGGAACCGCAGTTGCTCCAGGCCCTGGGCCGCCTTTCGCCCGACCAACTGACGGTGGACCAGAAACTCGAAGCCTTGCGCGTGGTCGAACTGGCGTTCATTCGGATGGGCCACCCGGATGCCGACACCGCCCAGAGCGTAATCAACGCGCTCGACCCGCTCTACCCGGCGCCCGAGACGCGGATCAACCATGAGCTGTGTCAGTTGCTTATCTACCTCGAAGCCCCCGACGTGGTCTCCAAGACCCTGGCCTTGCTCGACGCCGCGCCCACGCAGGAAGAACAGATTTATTACGTGTTCCGCTTGCGCACGCTCAAGACGGGTTGGACGCTGGACCAGCGCAGACATTATTTCAGTTGGTTCAACCAGAGCCACGCCGGCCTGCAGCACCCGGCCGACCTGGTGGCCTGGTTCAAAACGACCGGCCAGGATTACCACGACGGCGCCAGTTTCCCGCGCTTCATGGCCAATATCCGCAAAGACGCCGTCGCCGCCCTCACCGACGCCGACCGCGCCGAGCTGGCACCGCTCATCACCGGCCAGCAGACCGCGGTCGCCCCTGCGCCCACGCAAACCCGCAAGTTCGTGCGGGAATGGAAAATGGAGGACCTCCTGCCAGCGATCGACCAGGTTTCCAAAGGCCGTTCCTTCGAGCGCGGCAAGGAAGTCTTCGCCGCCGCGCAGTGCATGCAATGCCACCGCTTCGGCAATGAGGGCGGCGCCGTCGGTCCCGACCTGACCGCGGTTGCCAGCCGGTTCACCGTCCGCGACATCCTCGATTCGATCATCGAACCCTCGAAGGTCATCTCCGAACAGTACCAAAACATGACGCTGACTTTGAAGGACGGTGACGAGGTCACCGGGCGCATTGTCGAAGAGGACAACCAGAAGGTCGTGCTGGTGACCGACGCGCTGAAACAGACCAAGACTGAAGTCAAACGCTCCGATGTGGTGAGTCGTCGCGCCTCGAAGGTCTCGCCCATGCCGGAAGGCTTGCTGGTGATCTTCAACAAGGACGAAATCCTCGACTTGCTGGCCTACCTGGAATCCGGCGGCAAGCCGGACGCGCCGATGTTTCGCGCGGCGAAGTGAACCCACACCATGAACACCGTCACATCTCTCAAAACCGTCACGCGAAATGTCAAAAGCCTGGTCGAAGGCGCGCTTGCCGACACCGGCGGGCTCCTCCGCCTGGCCCCGTGCTGGGTCCCGCGCTCATTCCTCCAGCCCGGTAAACGCCTCAAATTGCACCCGGATGACCTCTACGCCTACGGTCTGAACCGCGGCGGGATCGACGAACGTTGGTTTGCTTCGACCACGCCCGCCGCCAACGAGGGCCGCGTCCCCGATGAGGGCCTGAGCTACGGGGTGGTGGACCGCCAACGGTTCACCCTGCAACAGGCCGTGGCCGAGTGCGGCGGCCTGCTGATCGGCGATCGGATTTGGAGGAAATACAAGAAATGGCCGGTCTATTCGAAATTCTTCGACAACATGGGGCCGATCCCGCACCACATGCACCAGAACGCCAAACAGGCCAAACTCGTCGGCCAGGAAGGCAAACCCGAGTCCTACTACTTCCCGCCGCAGCATAACAACGTGGGAAATAATTTTCCTTACACGTTTTTCGGGCTGAACCCGGGCACGACCAAGGCCCAGGTCCGCCGCTGCCTCGAGAACTGGAACCAGGGCGACAACGGCATCCTCGATCTCTCCGCCGCCTATCGGCTCAAACCCGGCACCGGCTGGCTGGTCGGGCCCTGCATCCTGCACGCACCCGGCTCGCTCTGCACCTACGAACCGCAGTGGGGTAGCGACGTCTTCGGCATGTACCAGTCGCTGGTCGAGGGCCGCGAAGTGCCGTGGTCGCTCCTGGTCAAAGACATGCCCAAATCCAAGCATCACGACCTGGATTTCATCGTGGACCAATTGGATTGGGACGCCAACGTCGATCCCAACTTCAAGGACAACCATTACCTGGAACCCATCCCGGTGGCCGACACGCGCCGCGAAGGTTACGTGGACCGCTGGATCGTCTATGGCAAGGTGGAAGGCCAACAACTTTTCACCGCCAAGGAATTGACTGTCGATCCTGGCGCCACGTGCACCATCCGCGACAACGGCGCCTACGGCCTGATCACCGTCCAAGGCAAGGGCCGCATGAATCGGCTCGCGCTGGATTGCCCGAAATTGATCCGGTTCCACGAGTTGACCGAGGACGAAGTCTTCTGCACCGCGTCGGCGGCCCAGGCGGGCGTGGCGTTTGAGAACACCAGTGACGTCGAGCCGCTGGTCGTGCTGCGCTACTTCGGCCCCGAAGTAAACCCCGACGCCCCCAAGCTGGGCGCCTACCGGAAGAACGAGTTTAACTAGGCGGATGAGCTGACGAGCGCGGGGTTGTCTCCCAGCCCCGCGAGCGCGGCGACGGAAGTGCATGGCCAATCCCTGATAGCCGACGCAGCCTCCGGCCATCAGCCTTTGATGAACGAAAAGCTAACCTGAGGTCTGAGGCTACGCCTCACTGGAGATCGACTACCAGCCCTTCGTACGCTTACGGCGACGGTGACGAAACCGCGGCCCGGTAAAATCGTTGCGGCCAATTGGTCGCCGCCGCGTCCAGGACTTGGGCGGAGGTCTGCGTCAGGGTAACGTTGGTGAGCGTCAGCCAGTGCGTCAGTTCCGTCGAGGCCTCCACCGAATACGCCTGGCCGGCCAAGCCCGTAAG
>JAGWYX010000068.1 GCA_018969165.1 Verrucomicrobiota bacterium | reverse complement strand
CAGGATATAGATTTGGGTGTTGGCGATGGGGCGGCCGATGGGCACGCTGGAGGATTGACATTGCCGCTGGCAAGTCCAGGCGGTGACATCGATCGAGGCTTCGGTCGGCCCATAAAGGTTGTGCAGGGTGCCGGGCAAACGGCGGAGGCAGCGATCCTGAAGATCGGCTGGCAGGGTTTCGCCGCTGCAAATCACCCGCCGCAGGCTGGCGCAGGTCCGCTCCAGGCCGGGGTGGCGCAGAAAGACCTCGAGCATCGAGGGCACGAAGTGGACCGTGGTGATGGCCTGTTGGTGGATGCACTGCGCCAGGTAGCCCGGATCCTGGTGGCCGCCGGGCCGGGCCAGGACGAGGCGGGCGCCTGTCAGCAGCGGCCAGAAGAATTCCCACACCGAGACATCGAAGCTGAACGGGGTTTTTTGCAATACCCGATCGTCCTCGCGCAGGCGGTAGGCGTCCTGCATCCAGAGTAATCGGTTGCACAGGCCGCGATGGACATTCATCGCGCCTTTGGGCTTGCCGGTGGAGCCGGAGGTGTAAATCACGTAGGCCAGGTGCTCCGGTTGGACCGCTGCCGCCGGCGCCCAATCCGGTTCCTCGGCAACCCGCGGCCAGTCGGTCTCGAGATAGACCGTGGGGGCGCGCTGGACGGGAACGACGGTGGCCAGGTGCGCCTGGGTCAGCAAGGCGCAGACCTGGGCGTCCTGGAGCATGAAACGGAGGCGTTCCTTGGGGTAAGCCGGGTCCAGGGGCACGTAAGCGCCGCCGGCTTTGAGGATGGCCAGCAACCCGATTACCAACTCTGGCGAGCGCTCGGCGCAGATGCCGACCAACCGGTCAGGCCCGACGCCCTGCCGCTGCAGGTGGTGGGCCAATTGGTTGGCACGCCGGTTTAACTGGTCGTAGGTCAGGTCCTGCTCTCCGAAAGTCACCGCCACGGCTGCCGGGGTGCGTTCGGCCTGTTGCTCGAAGAGTTCGTGGACAGTGTGGGGGCCGGGGTAGTCGGCGTGGGTCTGGTTCCAATCCACCAGCAATTGGCGACGCTCGGCCGGGGACAGGAGCGGCAACTCGGGCAGAGGGCAGTCGGGATTGGCGATGGCGGCATCGAGCAAGGTATGGTAATGACTGAGCAAACGGCCGATAGTCGCCGGCTCGAAGAGATCCGTGGCGTACTCGGCGTAGCAGGTGAGGTGGTCATCGGCCTCGGTGATGGTGAGGGTCAAATCGAACTTGGCGGTGGCCGTGTGCACTGGGAACGGCGAAACGGTCAACCCGGGCCAGCGGATGGATTGCCCCGGTACATTCTGGAGCACGAACAGGACCTGGGTGAAGGGGGATTGGCTGAGGTCGCGCGCCGGTTGGAGTTCCTCGACGAGTTTTTCGAACGGCACGGCTTGGTGCGCCAGGGCGCCGAGGACCGTTTCGCGCACTTGGGCCACCAAGGCGCGGAAGGTGGGATGGGTGGAGCAGTTGGCGCGGAGCAGCAGGGTGTTCACAAACACCCCGATCAGGCGCTCGGCTTCGACGCGGGAGCGGCCGGCGACGGGCGAGCCGACGAGGATATCGTCCTGGCCGGTGTAGCGGTGGAGCAGGGATTGGAAAGCGGCGAGCAGGATCATGAAGCGCGTCGCGCCTTCGCGGCGAGCCAATGCGTCGAGGCGGTCCCGGAGGGCCTGCGGCAGCACGATCGATTCGCACCCGCCGCGGTAGGTTGGCACCGCCGGCCGGGGATGATCGGCGGGCAGTTCGAGCACGGGTGGGTGACCAGCGAGTTGCTGCTTCCAATAGGCCAGCTCCTTTTCCAGGGCGGGTCCGCGCAACGTCCGCCGTTGCCAGGCGGCGTGATCGGCGTAGGAGACGGAGCGGGGAGGCTGCGGTAGGGACCGATGGCCAGCGAACGCCGCGTATCCCGCGGCGAGTTCCTCGAGCAGAATGCCGACCGACCAGGCATCCGAGGCGATGTGGTGCAGGATCACGAGCAGCACGTGCTCGTCCGGGCCGATTCGAGCGACGGTCGCGCGCAGCATCAGGTCCCGCGACAAATCGAAAGGCCGACGGGCCTCTTCCTCGAGTTGGCGACGCAACTCGGTTTCGCACCCGGCTTGCGGCCGCGCGTCCAGCTCCAGCCAGCGCAGCGGCACCGGGGCCGGCGCATCGATGTGTTGAACCGGCTGGTCGGTCTCAAGGGCGATCCGGGTCCGCAAGGGGGCGTGGCGGGCGACCACCGCGTCCAGCGCGGCTTGCAGGGCCGCGCGGTCGAGGGCGCCGCGCAGGCGAATGGCCACCGGCAGGTTGTAGAACGGGCTGTCGGGTGCCAGTTGGTTTAAGAACCAGATGCGTTCCTGGGCAAACGACAGCGGCGTCCGCTCGGCGCCGCCCGCCTTGCGGCGGAGCAACTCGGCTACCAGGTCTCGCTTTTGCGTCGCCGATAAATCGGCGGTGGAATTCGGCATGACGTTCATCTCTTTTCCTCCGCCAGCAACGCGTCGAGCAAGGCGTCCGTCTCGGCCGCAGACAGATGGTCCACTTTCCCCAACCACTCGCGTGCCTCCGCCGCCGGCATCCGTTGGGTCGGGCCGCCAGGCGGGTCGCCAGCCGGCCGCGGGGTTTGATCCAGGACCGTGGCGAGCCCGGCCAAGGTCGGGTGCTCGAAGATCACGCGCAGCGGCAACTCGAGGCCGAAGGCCTGCTGGATTCGCGCCAGGACCTGAGCGGCCAAAACCGAATGGCCCCCGAGATCGAAGAAGTTGTCCTGCGTCCCGACGCGGTCCAGCCGCAGCACCTCACGCCAGATTTGCGCGAGGGAAATCTCGATGGCGGTGCGCGGCGCGCGGAAGGCCTCCGACAATTCGGGGCGAGTCGTTTCGGGTTCGGGCAACGCGCGCCTGTCCAATTTTCCGTTCGGGGTCAACGGCAGGTGTTGCAGGAACACGAAGGCGGCCGGCACCATGTGATCGGGCAGTTGCTGGCGCACGTGGTCCAGCAGCGCGCCGATGCCGGGCGGCGGATCGGTGGCACTGACAACGTAAGCTACCAGGCGCTGGTCACCCGGGGTGTCCTGGCGCGCCACGACCGCCGCCTGCCGCAACGCCGGATGCCGCGCCAGCACCGTCTCGATTTCACCCAACTCGATGCGGTGCCCGCGGATTTTGACCTGGTGATCCGCGCGCCCCAGGAATTCGACGGTCCCGTCCGGCCGGTATCGCGCCCGGTCGCCGGTGCGGTAAAGGCGGGCGTCGGGCTGATCGCGGTATGGGTCCGGAATGAATTTTTCGCGGGTCAGCTCCGGTTGGTTCCAGTAACCGCGGGCCACGCCGTCGCCGCCGATGAACAACTCGCCGGGCACACCGACCGGGGCGGGCTGTCCGTGGCAATCGAGGATATAGAACTGCGTGTTGGCGATGGGTCGGCCGATCGGGACGATGCCCGTGCCTGGCGGCACCGGTTGCGCCGAGGACCAAATCGTGGTTTCAGTGGGGCCGTAGAGGTTCCACAAGCCGGCGCCACGCCCGCCGAGCTGCGTGGCCAGCTCGCGCGGCAGCGCTTCGCCGCCGCAAAGCAGTTTCAGCCGCGGATGGCCGGCCCAGCCGGCTTCGACCAGCAAGCGCCACGTGGACGGGGTCGCTTGCATAATCGTCGCCCCGGACGCCTCGAGCAACGCCGCCAGCCGGGGAGCGTCGGAGGCCATCTCGCGGTCCGCAAGGACCACCTTGGCGCCGACCGTCAATGGCAGGAAAATCTCCAGCCCGGCGATGTCGAAGGACAGGGTTGTGATCGCGAGCAGCACGTCGCCCGCTTCAATCCCGGGTTGGGCGCGCATCGCGTGCAGGAAACTGACGACGTTGCGGTGGGTGACCATGACGCCTTTGGGCCGGCCGGTCGAGCCGGAGGTGTAGATCACATAGGCCAGGTTCTCGGCGTTCACCGCGCGAGTCCTGGCGCCGTCGGGCCCGCCGTCGGCCAGCGGCCCGGCCGTTGGCGGGCAGGCGGCTTCATCGGGCGGTGCGGCATGGTCGAGGCAGAGGATTTTGTCCGGCTGGATGGGCAGGCTGGGGGCCAGGTCCGGCTGGCTGAGCACCAGCGCGGCCTGGGAATCCTCCAGCATCCAGGCCAGCCGCTCCTTTGGATAAGCCGGGTCCAAGGGCACATAGGCCCCGCCGGCCTTGAGAATGCCCACCAGTGCCACCACCAAATCCAGGCCGCGCGGCAGACACAGGCCCACCCGGGCGTCGGGGCCGACGCCACGGCGGCGCAAGCGTGCGGCCAGGTGATTGGCCTGCTGGTCGAGCTGGCGGTAGGTCAAGGACTGGTGGCCGAAGGTCAGGGCGACGGCCTCCGGGGTGCGGGCGACCTGCTGTTGGATGAGGTGGTGAACACAGGCGGTGCGGGGGTAATCGGATTGGGTTTGGTTCCACTGGACCAGGAGCTGGTGGCGTTCGGCCGCGGTCAGCAGCGGCAGACGGGAAAGGGGTTGTGCCGGGTCGGCCAGAACGGCGCGCAAGAGGGTTTCGAAATGCGCCACCCACCGTTGCACGGTTGCCGCGTCGAACAGGTCGGTCCGGTAACGCGCGTCGAGCTTGAGCGTCTCACCGGTTTCGAGCACGGTGAACGCAAGATCGAAGGGCGACAGGACGTGGGGGTTGGGAAGAAGCGTCGTTTCCAATCCGGAGAAGGAGAGCGACTCGCGCAACCGGTCCATGGTGAACGTGGCGGTGACCAGCGGCATGCGGTTGGGGTCGTGCGGCAAATTGAGCTTGCGGAGCAATCGGCCGTAACCGCAATAGCGATGGTCCAGCGCGTGGAAGAAGACTTCTTTGACCGCCTCGAGGTGGGCGGCGAAGCTGGGATCACCGGTCAGCCGCAGGCGCAGGGGCAGGAACTGGATGCAATGACCGACGAGCGTTTCGCCTCGGGGCCCAACCTGTCCGGCCGGAGGAAGGCCGGCGCCGCCGTCTTTGCGGACTCGCGTCAAGCTGGCGGGCAGGTCCCGGTCCGCCGTCGGGATGCCGATGACAAGGTCGTCCTGGCCGGTAAGCCGGCCTAAGAGCATCGAGTAGGCGGCCAGCAACGTGACGAAGGGAGTGGCTCCCTGGCGGGCGCTCCACTGGCGCAAGCGCTGGGACAGGGCCGGGTCGAGCGCGCCGCTTTGCCGGGCGCCCCCGAAACCGCGGGCGGCGGGTCGGGGTCGATCGGTCGGCAAGTTGGGAGCGGGCAGCTCACCGGCGAAATGTTTGAGCCAATACGCCTCGTCGGCCGCGCGATCCGGGCTCTGCTCGCGGGCGATTTGGCGGCGGACATATTCGCTGAAGGAGGCGGCTGGCGGCGGGGGTCCCTGGTCGCCGCCCGCGGCCGAGTAGAGGGCGGCCCACTCGCGCAAGAGCATGCTCAAGGCCCCGCCGTCGCAGATGATGTGATGCACCGTGACGATGAGGAGGTGCTCGGCAGCGGCCAGGCGGAGCAGGCGGGCGCGCAGCAACGGGCCCCGCACCAGGTCGAAAGGTTCCTGGACGGCCTGGGCGACCAGGGCGTCGCGCTGGCGCTGCCGGTCCGGTTCCGCGTGGGCGGAGAGGTCGCTGAGTGGCAATTCGAGCGTGAGTTGGCGGTGGACTCGCTGCGTATCGCCGGTTGGGGAAAGGGTGGTTCGCAACGCCTCGTGGCGATCAACCAATGCCTGAAGCGCCCCGCGGATCGCCGGCAGATGAACGGTACCACGCAGGTGGAGCAGGCAGGATTCGTTGAAGGCGCACGAGGCGTTTTCACCCATTTGGGTGGCGAACCAAATTTCACGCTGTCCCTCGGTCAATGGCAGGGTTGCCTGCGCCGCGGCGGTCGGGTCCGGCGCAGCGGCCGGACCGGCGGGGGTTGCCGTGGAGCCACCGGCCGAATCGGCCCGGAGGGTGGCAGCGTCGGACGCGGCCGACCGCGCCGCCAGCGCGCTCTCGAGGTGTCGCCCCAGTTTCTCGAGGGTCGAAAGTTCCGCAAACAATTGGCGGAAGGCGACCCGGACGCCGAAGGTCCGTTCGATCTCGTGGCTGGCTTGAGTGAGGAACAGGGAATCGACGCCCAGCTCGGCGAAGGTCGCGGTGGGATCGATTGCCGTCAGGCCGGACAAATTGCACAGGATCGAGTGCAGCCGGTCGTAGCCGCGGGCTTCAGCCTGCATCCGCTCTGTCGCCTGGCTGAGTGGCAACTCGGCCCGGCCGCGGTCCGGTTCATGGGAAGCGTCCATCCGCGATGGCGCAGGCATCGGGACCATGAACCGATCGCGATCGGACCGCGGCTTGTCCCAAGCCGCAGCGCGTGCCGGGTCGCTGCGGGTTGAGGACAACCCGCGGGGCGGTTCATGGGAAGCGTCGGCCAGCGTGGTTTCGGGCAAACCGCCTGCCTGGGCGGCCTCGGGCTGGGCGGTGCGGGCGTCGGGGGTTGGTGGCGAAGCCGCGGGATTGACCGGCTCGATCCAGTGGCGATGGCGCTCGAATGGGTAGGTCGGCAAGCGCACGCGGCGACGGGATTCGCCTCGACCGTGTGCCGTCCAATCGGCGCGCGCTCCGGCCAGCCAGAGTTGGCCGAGGGAGTTGAGCAATACGTCCGAATCGCCGGTCGCAGGTTCGGCGGCGGCCAGCGAGCCGAGCACCAGGTGACGCCGGCCCCGGTTGGGGTGCTGTTTGGCGGCGCTGGCGAGCGTTTGGCCCGGCCCCACTTCGAGGAGGATTGCCTCCGGTTCCTTGAGCAGGACGCCCAATCCGTCGAATAAGCGCACCGGCTGACGCGCCTGGGCCGTCCAATAGGCCGGGTCGGTTGCCTGGGCGTCGGTGAGCCAATGCCCGGTGACATTCGACAAACACGGGATTTCCGGCGGGCGCAATGGGACGTCCTGGAAGGCCTGTGCGAAGGGCGCCAGCATCGGCTCGAGCATCGTCGAGTGAAAGGCGTGTGAAGTGCGCAGCGGCCGGCAAGCGATCCCGCGGTTGGTGAGCTTGGCCTGGAAGGCCTCGATGGCGTCCGTGGGTCCCGAAACCACGCAGCGGCTGGTGGTGTTGACGGCGGCCAGACACAGCGGTGGTTCCAGCAAGGTTTGGAGCTCGGCCTCCGACAGGCACACGGCCAGCATCGCGCCGCGCGGCAGGTCTTGCATGAGCCGGCCGCGTCGGGCGACCAATCGCAACGCATCCGCGAACGGGAACACGCCCGCCAGACATGCCGCCACGTATTCGCCGCTGCTATGACCGATCATTGCCTGCGGTCGGATGTCCCAGCTCAGCCAGAGCCGGGCCAGGGCGTGCTCGATCACGAACAACGCCGGCTGCGTGACAAAGGTCTCCGCCAACATCTGCTCGGCCTCGTCACCACGGTCGGACTCCGGGAATATCCAGGTGCGCAGGTCAGCGCCCAGGTGCGGCTCAAGGAGGGCCGCACCGCGGTCCACTTCCTGTCGGAAGACCGGTTCGGTTTCATAGAGTGCCCGGCCCATGTTCACCCGTTGCGCGCCTTGTCCCGGAAACAGGAACATGACTGGCCGACTCGAGTCGCTGACCGTCGCGGTCAACAGGCGATTGCGGTCGCGGCGCTCGAGGGCGTCGATGGCTTCGGCCGTCTGGCGCGCGAGGAGCATCCTCCGGTGGCTGAAGGCCCGCCGTCCGACGCGCAGCGTGTGCGCGACGTCGGCCAGGTCCAGGTGCGGATGGCTGCGCAGGTGGGCGGCCAGGTTGGCGGCGGCGGTTTCGAGCGCGGTGTCGGTCCGGGCCGAAAGCAGCAGGAGTTGGGCGCGTGGGGGGGCTGCGGCGGGCGCGGGAGGTTCGGATTCCGGGGGTTCCTCGAGCACGACATGTGCGTTGGTTCCGCCGATGCCGAAGGAGCTGACGCCGGCGCGGCGCGGTGCCGGCCCGCTTTTCCACTCGCACAGGCGGGTGTTGACGTAGAACGGGCTGTCGGCGAAATCAATCTTCGGGTTCGGCGCTTCGAAATGGAGGCTGGCGGGCAATTGCGCGTGGCGGAGCGCCAGCGCGGTCTTGATCAAACCGGCAATCCCGGCGGCGGCGTCCAGGTGGCCGATGTTGGTTTTGACCGAGCCGATGGCGCAGAAGCCCTTGGCCGTGGTGCCGGCGCGGAAGGCTCGAGTCAGTGCCGCGATTTCGATGGGGTCGCCCAGCGGGGTGGCCGTGCCGTGGGTTTCGACGTAGCTGATCGTGTCCGGAGCGGCGCCGGCCATGGCCTGGGCGGTGGCGATGACTTCGGCCTGGCCTTCGATGCTCGGGGCGCTGAAGCCCATCTTCAGTGCGCCGTCGTTGTTGACCGCAAAGCCCTTGATCACCGCGTCGATGCTGTCGTGATCGGCCACCGCGTCGGCCAGTCGTTTGAGGACCACGATGCCGACCCCTTCGCCGGTGATGGTCCCCGCCGCGCGCGCATCAAAGGCCCGGCAGTGGCCGTCGGGGGAAGCAATGCCGCCTTCCTGGTATCGGTAGCCGCGCTTTTGCGGGAACCCGAGCGAAACGCCGCCTGCCAGGGCGATGTCACACTGGTAATTGAGCAGGTGCTGACAGGCCACGCAGACGGTGACCAGCGAAGTCGAGCAGGCGGTTTGAATCGCCAGGCTTGGTCCGCGCAGGTTCAGTTTGTAGGAGACGCGTCCGGGTAGAAAATCCTTATCGTTGCCCAGCATGAGCGCGTGGGCCCCGAGGGACTCCCACAGGTCCGGGTGCCCCCAGAGGTTGGCCTGGAGGTAGGTTGGCATGCTGGCGCCGGCGAAGACCCCGATCGAACCGGCGAATTGTTCGGGGTCGTAACCGGCGATTTCGAGGGCCTCCCAGGCGCATTCCAGGAACAGCCGGTGCTGTGGATCGGTGATCTGGGCCTCCCGCGGGGTCAGCCCGAAGAACTTCGCGTCGAAGTCGGTGGCGCCTTCGAGGATCGCGCCGGCTTTGACGAAATGCGTCTGATCCTTGGGCACGGCGACGCCGGCGGCTTGGAGTTCGGCGTCGGTGAAGCAGGAGACCGACTCGACGCCCTGACGGAGGTTATCCCAGAACTGGTCGAGGTTCCTGGCGCCAGGGAACCGGCCGGCCATGCCGATGATCGCAATGCCGTCGAGACCGTGCTTGGCGGCGCTCATGCCGGGATGTGCTCGACCGGTTTCCGCGGCCGGGCGAAGGCGGCCTTTTGTCGTCGGGCCCGATTGGCGATGTCGCGTGCGGCCAGGGGTTGGTGGACGTCCTGGCTCAGGGCCTGGGCCAGGGAGTGGATGCTGGGGAATTGGAACAGTTTAACGACCGGCACGTCGAGGTCGAGCACCTCGCGCAGCCGGGCCTGGAGTTGCACGACCAGCAATGAATGGCCGCCCAGGTCGAAGAAATTATCGTGCAAGCCCACGCGCTGGACGCCCAGCAATTCCTGCCAGAGCTGGGCCAGCGTCTTTTCCAGCCGGGTGCGCGGCGCCAGGTAGGCGGCTTCCAGCGCCGGCCGCTCCGCGCCGGGCTCCGGCAGGGCCCGACGGTCCACCTTGCCGTTGGGCGTCAGCGGCATCCGCTCCAGGACCACGAACGCCGCCGGCAGCATCGGTTCGGGTAGTTTGTCTTGCAGGAACCGCCGCAAGTCCGTGGTCGTCGGCGTGTGCCCGTTGCGCGGCACCAGATACGCCACCAACCGGGGATCACCGCTCGCCTCGTGGCGGACCGCGACGACCGCCTGCCGCACGTTCGGGTGCCGGCTCAGCATCGCCTCGATCTCGCCCGGCTCGATGCGGTGCCCGCGGATTTTGACCTGGTCATCCGCCCGCCCCAGGAATTCGAGCTGGCCGTCGGCGCGGTAGCGCACGCGGTCGCCAGTCCGGTAGAGTCGCGCCTGGGTGTCCGGGCAGAAGGGATCCGGGACGAATCGCGCGGCCGTAAGGTCCGGCCGGTTGAGGTAACCGCGTGCGACCCCTTCGCCGCCGATGAACAACTCGCCCGGGACGCCGACCGGGACCGGTTGGTGATGGGGATCCAGGACGTAGAGGCGGGTATTGGCCAAAGGCCGGCCGATCGGGACCGGTCCGCGCGGAGCCTGGG
>JAGWYX010000981.1 GCA_018969165.1 Verrucomicrobiota bacterium | reverse complement strand
CTCCCAGGAGCCCGGTCCCAGACCAGTTCGATACGGGCGCTCCGCTCTCAGGCTGGGAGAGGAGATCCTCGCTGTCCCTCCCAATGAACTGTGATAAAAACAGGCTCCTAGTTCAGTGATTTCCGTGAAGCGGAACACCTCCGCCTCCGTCGCTTCGGGGTCCAGGTAGCGCATGCTCAGGCATTCTCGTTTCCCGTCCTCGTACTGCCGCCAACTCGCGATCACCCATATCTCGTTGTCACCCATGACCGCGCTGAAGAGCGGGAACAGGGCGCTCCCTGCCTCAGGCCCAACTTCATTGGCCCGATACCTCCCCAGGCCAACAAACTCCCGGTACCAATAGTACGGCGTCAGCTCGATCCGGTCGCGATACTCGACCAGTGTGACCCCGTCAAAAGTTCTAATGCATTTTCCATTCGTGCCCATGCCCCTCTAACACCAGCGTGGCGAGATTGATGCGCGGGGGTGTCACTTTTCGGTCCTTCCTCGCCGGCAGAAACCCAGCCTGGCAACCCGCTCACAGTTTCTCCAGAAACTCCTCCAACGTAACGTCCGCCTGCTTCAGAATCGATTGCAGGGTCTTCGGCCGAATCTCACGGTGCATGGGCACGCACGGGTGAAGCGGTCCTTTTGCGTAATGCCGATGCGAACCCGACTGGCGCCGAAACTCGAACCCGAGCCGGACCAGCGCGCGGCAAACCTCCTCACCCGATAAGTCCCGGGGCAACTTCATGCCCCGACAGCCATTACCGGATCGCTCAGAAAATGCAAACGAATCGGCCAACCGCGCTGAGGTTCGCCCGGCTCGAAGCGACAACTCACCAAGTCGCGGATCATGGGACCCAGATCATCGAGGCTCTGAGCCTGCGTCGCCATCTCCGGTTCATGGCAAGTCGCCACAAACCAGCCGTCGTCTTGCTCGACCTCGAAGACCAATTGGTTCATGGCGCACACTCTACCCCTCCGCCGGCTGCTCAGCAAGCCTCCAGCAGTGCTCAGCCGGAGGCCTCCTGGTCGATTCCCGGCCCTCCTTGGAGCACGGCGACCCCCAGGGCACCCCCGCCCCTTTGTCAACCATTCATGGCGCGCGCCTCGGGTAGAACCGCAGGGCCGAAGCTGACGCGTTGCGCCATCGACTTCCGGTGCTCGTTCGCCAGGTGGCCATAAACCTTGCCGATGAGGACCCCGCCGTCGCGGTGGCCGACCCAGGCCGCGATAGTCATGAAATCCACTCCCGACATGACGCACATCGAGATGAAGTGGTGCCGGCAATCGTGAAAGTTGAACGTGGGCATGCCCGCCTGCTGCCGCGCCAGGTCCAGCGATTCCCGGAACGTTTTGGCGGGAACATCATGCTCCCCTCGCTGTGGCGATGGAAAGAGCCATTCCGAATCCGGCGCGCGGCGCCGCGCCATGTCGAACAAATGCGCCTTGAGCTTCGGGTTGAAATCCACCACGCGCGCACTCCGGTTCTTCGTGTCGCCGGTTGCGCCGACCGTCAACTGCTCCTGGGTGAAGCCCACGTCCGCCCACCGCAAATCGAGCGCCTCATTCCGGCGCGCCCCGCTGTAAGCCATCAACCTGATGTAATCGACGAACTCCTGCGCGTTCTTCGTCGTTGGCAACGACTTTCCACTCTGCTTTGGTTTCGTCTCGAACGCCGCCCCGCAGAGTTTGTCCAGGTCTTCCGCCGTGAATAGCGGCCGTTTGCGCGTGACGGTTTTCAAGGGACGCATCCCCTCGGTCGGCAGCCGTTGAATCAAACCGTCCGACAGTGCCCGTTTCATCACCACGCGGAACGCGATCACGTCGAGGTTGATCGTGCGGGGTGAAACATTTTCCTTCAGCCGTTTCTCGATAAACCTGTTTACGTGAACGCGCTTGACCTGGTCGATTCGCAGACCGCCGACCCACGCGACCCAACG
>JAGWYX010000980.1 GCA_018969165.1 Verrucomicrobiota bacterium | reverse complement strand
ACGACGATGACTCCCGCCAGCGTGAGGCCGATCGTCCAACCGTGGGTTGGCAGCGTGCCCGACGACCCCTCGACGCTCTTTTGCGAGGCCAGTCGGCCGACGATGGCCAGCGAGGAGATGATCGGGATGAAGCGTCCGATCCAGATCAGGATCCCGGCGCCGACGTTGTAGAAAGGCGTGTTTGGCGTTCAGGCCGGCGAAGGCGCTGCCGTTGTTGTTAGCGGCTTCGCCGGAGCAGTAGAGCACCTCGGTGAGCCCATGCGGACCGCCGTTGGCCATGCTCGACAGGCCCTGCGGAATCATCACCGCAATCGCGGTCGGGATCAGGCCCCCAATCACCGCCCAGGTCGCGCACCAGGCGTCGGGATTCTTGTCCAGCCAGGCGCGCCTCAGACCTCATTTCATCTGATAGTCGGCCGGTCAGAATTCCCAGTGAAGTCGCGCCGCCAGCACCGAGACCGGTCCGCGGTCGCGGTTGAAGGCGGGGTCGCTGATGAACTGGTAATCGAGGGTGAAATGTAGCGTCTGCCAGACCTGGCAGTCGTAGTAGGTCTCGAGGATTTTTTCCAGGCCGTACGAAAGCCGCCCGTCACCGGCCAGAATGCCCGTGCCACCGGCGGCCAGAAACTCGGCATGGACGGCCGACGCGCCATCGAGAATGCCCGCCAGGCCAAAGGTGTCGTCGGGCCGGTGCCAGCCGGTCCCTTTGAGGCTCAAACCCAGGGTGGCGGCGCGGTCCACATCGTTGAACGCCCAGCCCTCGGTCCGGCCATCACTCCAGCCCAGGCGCGAGAACACGCCGAGGTCGCGCGTGAGTTCCTGTTCCAGGTTCAATCCATACCCGAACTTATGCCGATAGGCCCGGGTCCTGGTGATGTCCATGCCCAGGCTGGGATTGTCGAGGGTCGCCGCGTAACTGCCCATGTGGGCCTGGGTGAGGTAGGATAGCAAACGGACGACGCCAGGGTGGCCGCGGAGTTTGTAGCGGCGCTCGAACTCGACGACCATCTGCCAGGCGCGCAAATAGGAAGGGTCCAAGGCCAACCCATTGGCGACACGCGGCACCTGGAAGAAACCATAACGCACCGCCCAATCGGGCTGGTTCAATTCGGCGGCGAACCCGGGGATATAGCCCAGGCTATCCGCCGCGTAATCCCAGGCGGCATTGGCCATCAGGCTCCAATTCATGAATTGGGTGCGCGGATCGTTGGCATAGGCGTTGTTGTCGAAGATGTCCTTGGCGCTGATTTTTCCCACCGTCAGCGTCAGGCGCCGCACGTCCTGTTGGCCGCCCAGGTGCAATTCGTCGTCTGCGACCGCTTCTTCGTCGCCGCCCAAGCCGATGGTTTGGCGCAGGAAGACCCGGGCGAAGGTGGCGTTCGGAAGCCGGGTGCCGACGCGGAACGCTTCGCCGCTGGGGAACCCTTCGACGCCGAGGGTTTTGCTCAGGCCATAACCCTGCCACATAAGGCCGTCCACGTGCGCCTCGGCGCCGCGCCATAAACGGACGCCGACCAGCGCATCCAGCGACACGGTGTCCTTGAACTCCTGGCCGTTGCTCAAGCTGTTCGGGCCGGAGTAAGCGGCGGGAAAGGCGGGATGGTACTGGTAAATGTCGGTGTTTTGGGCGTGGAAATTCCAGGTCTGCGGCCGAGCTGCCGGGCTCGCGTTGGTCGTGCTGTCCGAAAAGTTCTGGCGCGGCGGCAAAGCCGAGCTGTCCGCCGCCGCGGCGGGCGGATCGGCGGAGGCGAAGACCAGTCCGCCGCCAGCCAACCAGGCCAGCGTTGACAGCGCGGCAAGTCCGAGGCGCAGGTTGCAATTAGTTTTGGCGTGCAATGGGCTCAAGTGGAACCGTGGCGGTTGCTGCCGCAACCACGGTTGCCCGTGGCAGAGCGGCCGCGTGGCCGATCGCCGTTAATAGCGAAG
>JAGWYX010000979.1 GCA_018969165.1 Verrucomicrobiota bacterium | reverse complement strand
CGGACCCAGGACCCCGAGGTGCAACCACACCGATGAGGAACCGGGACCGCCATTGAAGGAAAAGGTGATCGGCCGCCGGCTCAGGTCGTGCGTGTCGTCAAGCGTGTAGGCGATGAAAAAGAACGACGCCTTGGGTTTGTCATCCTCGGTCTTCAGGACGAGGATGCCGGTCGCGGCGGTGTACTTGAACTTCCTGCCGCCGATCCGGACCGTGTCGTGGGTCAGCGAGAGCTTCTCCTTGGGCTCGGCCTTGTCCGGCTTGGATTCGGATTTCATTTCCTCTTTCTTTTCCGGCGGTGGCTTGGGCTTTTGATCCGCCGCGAGGAGGGGGCAAGGATGGATGGCGAGGCAGAAAACCATCCCACAGGCAAGTAAGGGCTTGAACATGGCGAGAGCTTTTACCAGTACCAGGCATCGAGTGCAACCCACGGACGGGCGGATCCGAAAGCGCCAATTCCAGGGCGGCCCGCAGGTTGCCGCGCTGAAAAAAGGATTGCATTTCGACCTGCACGCAGTAGTTTGCCGCTTCAGTGTCAGCTCGAACAGGGCGCGTCCATTGAAAGTGTCCGAAAAGGTTCTCATCTCTCGGCTGTCGCGGTCGATGCCCCGTCGCCGGCCGGAGCGTGCCGCGGGATTGGGTCTCGCCGTCCGTGCCGGGCTTGGCTGACCGACTATGGCCATCACCTCCTACCGCGTATTGTTCGTCGAGGACGACGAGAACCACTTTGTCATGGTGTCCGACATGGTGTCGTTATCGGCGGTGAGCCAGTTCAAGCTGGAATGGGCGCCGAGTTACGAAGCGGCCCTCAAGGCCATCGAGCGCGATGACTACGACGCCCACTTGCTGGATTACCGGTTGGGCGACCGCAACGGGCTGGACCTGATGCGGGAGGCGATTCGTCGCGGCTGCCGCGCGCCGTTCATCATGTTGACCGGTTACGGCAACGAGGCCCTGGATGTCGAGGCGATGCGGGCCGGGGCGGCGGATTTCCTGGACAAAAGCCAGCTCACGGCCGACCGGCTCGAGCGCTCCCTCCGCTACACCATCGAACGGGCGCGGGCCACCGAGGCCCTCCGGGCCACGCAGAAATACGCGCGCAGCCTGATCGACAGTTCCCTGGACATGATCATCGCGGTGGACCGTGACCGGCACATCATCGAGTTCAACCGGGCGGCGGAGGACACCTTCGGTTACCGCCGCGAGGAGGTCCTGGGCAAGCACGCCGACATGCTTTACGCCGACCCGGCGGAAGGTCTGGTGATCAGCGAGATTGTCCTGGCGCAGCAAGGCTGCGTGCGCGAGGTGAACAACGTGCGCAAAAACGGCGAGACCTTTCCCAGCTTCCTGGCCGCCTCGTTGCTGCGCGACCCCCAAGGCCGTCAGATCGGCGTCATGGGCATTTCCCGCGATATCACCGACCGGAAGCGGGCCGAGGAAGCCATCCGCAGGCTCAACGCCGAGTTGGAGCAGCGCGTGGCCGAGCGCACCGCCCAGCTCCAGACCGCCAACCGCGAGTTGCGCGAGCAGATCGCCGAGCGCCAGCGCGCCGAGGCGGACCGGGAGGTGGTGATCGGCCAACTGCGGGATGCGCTGGCCAAAGTCAAGACCCTCAGCGGCCTGCTGCCCATCTGTTCGCATTGCAAGAAGATCCGGGACGACAAGGGCTACTGGAACCAACTGGAAGACTTCATCGTCCAGCACAGCCAGGCCGAATTCACCCATAGCCTCTGCCCGGATTGTGTCGGCAAGTACTTCCCCGAAGTCTCCTAACGAGGCGCAGCCTCGGAGCATTCGGCTGTTAGGGGGCGAGTGTTCTTTTCCTCCGTCCGTTGCCACTGCGCGCCTCGCCGGTATTTTTTGAAACTTAGCGGCCGTCTCCGGTGTCTGTAAAGATGTGACCGAATTTGCGGCGACCGCGTCGGTCGTC
>JAGWYX010000978.1 GCA_018969165.1 Verrucomicrobiota bacterium | reverse complement strand
GCTCCAGGTGCATCCCCCCCCGGCCGTGGCGGCGCAGTTGCGCGGCGAACCCAAGACCGAGATGTGGTATATCGCCGACGCGTCGCCCGGGGCCGAGCTCTACCTCGGCCTCAAACGCGACGTCACACGCGAGACGTTCGAGGCCAAACTCAAGGACGGGACGGTGGCGGACTGTTTTCATCGCCAACCGGTGCAGGCCGACGACGCGGTGTTCCTGCCCAGCGGCCGGGTGCACGCCATCGGGGCCGGCAATGTGATCTTCGAGATTCAGCAAAACTCCGATACCACCTATCGCGTGTTCGATTGGAACCGGGTGGGTCTGGACGGCCAACCGCGCGCGCTGCACGTCGAGCCGGCCCTGGCCAGCATCGACTTCCACGACTTCGAGCCGCCCCTGCTCCGGACCCGGTTTTCACGCAATCCGACCATCCGCACCCGCTACCTGGTCAGCGACCCATTGTTCACCGTGGACGCCTACCAGGTCCGGCGCGGCGAGCGGTTCTACGTCCGATGCGCCGCGCCGTTGATCCTGGGGATCCTGCGGGGCCGGCTGGCGGTGCGTCACGGTGAAACCGAGGTGGTGCTGGGCCCCGGCCAGTTCTGCCTGCTACCGGCGAACCTCGAACGCGTCGTGCTCCAGGCCGAGACCCGCGTCACTTACCTTCAGGCCCAGCCGGGATGAAAAGAAGCGGAGGGATTCAGATTTTGGACCGCGGAGTGTAGTTTCGACCATTTCACGGCATTTCACGACGTCGCGCGGATCAGAACCAAGCCATTGCGAGCATTGGTCAGAGTGCATATTTAGCCCGTCCAGCCGCGCGTTTCGAGAAACCCTTGACTCCGGCACAATTTGTGGCACACGAGGCCCCCTCGCGAACCGGAACCGGTGTCAGTCCTGAACCGAACCGGTGTCAGTCCTCACTATTTACACTCGTTCTTTCTCATTTCATACAGCAGGTTGGCCACGTAGGTCCAACTGCCCATGTGCAAACGCTGGGCGATCCAGGCAAACGTCATCGTCGTTGCTTTTCGCAACTCCCCCGCTAATTTCACTTTCTCCTGATCACCCTTGGGTCGTCGTATCAACTCCTTTGCCGTCCAACCTAGCCTCGCCAACCCCGCCCCCACCAACCGCTCGGCCATTTCCTGCCCGCTCTCGCGCCGCTCGGCCCCATAGTGATTGCGTCCCACCCGCTCCCCCGCCGCCGCCAGCAATTCCTTTCGGAAAGCCTCACTCCCAATCCACCATCGCTGCCGCAGTTCTTCATCTGCTTCATTTGCCTCCCGCCGCCGCTGCTCCATCTGCCGGCCGAACTCCCTCCGCCCCGCCGCAGTGTCTTTGGGAATGCCTCGCTCTCCGAACAACCGATCCACCCGCAGCCACGCCGGACGCCCTTCGCGAGCCTTGAGATAGTCCGGGTAGCTGCTCCAGCGAAACGATGCCAACGGCGCCTCAGGCTTGATCAATTTGGCGCGGACGGGGTTCAGATGCACGTAATCGCAAACCGTCCGCAGATAGCCGTCGCCGCTGCCATCGACCATTAAGGCCTTGTAGCGCCCGGCAAAGACATGGCCACACCCTCGGTGCCGGATATTGAATCGTTTGGTATAGACTCCCAAAAGCCATTTCATGCCGACGACCAAATTGGCTTGCGGCGTTTCGAGCACGAGGTGAAAATGATTGCGCATCAGGCACCAAGCATGGATTTGCCACCCGGACCTGGCACAAGTTTCCGCCAGCGTGGCTAAGAACATCGTGCGGTCCTGTTTGTCCTTGAAAATGCTCTCCCTCCGATCACCCCGATTCATCACATGATAAATGGCGCCGGCATATTCGATGCGCAGTTGCCGTGGCACGGCCCCAGAGTCTCAGCCGCAAACCGAACGCGCAAGAAGCAACTGTAAATAGTGAGGACTGACACTTGTCGT
>JAGWYX010000977.1 GCA_018969165.1 Verrucomicrobiota bacterium | reverse complement strand
TGTTGCTCCATCTCCTGGACCAATACGCGCCGCTCTGGCTGGCCGGCATCCTGGGCGCCGGCATTATCTCCGCCGTGATGGGCTCGGACACCCACCAGGTCCTGGCCGTCAGCACCATGTTCACCAAGGACCTCTTCGCCCATTACGGCGGCAAGGAAAAATACGGCGAGCGCGGCAGTGTCCATTTCGCCCGGGCCTTCATCCTGGTGGTGACCGGCCTGGCCTATGTGGTGGCGCTCTACACGCCGGAAAGCATCTTCGAATTGGCGGTGCGCTTCGCGTTTTCGGGCTTCGCGGCGATGGCCCCGGTCATGGTGGCGGCGCTGTTCTGGAAGCGCAGCACCAAATGGGGCGCGCTGGCGGCCACCCTGTTCGTCGGCGCCAGCATCCTCGGCGTGGCCATCCTGCAGCACCTCTACGCCCCCGGCACCGTCCTCTGGCAGGTGGCCGGCGAAAAGCTGCTCCTGCTCTCGCCCCGCGGCGACTTGAGCGTTTGGGGCTTCATGCCGGTGGTCCCGATGGTCCTGGGCTCGGCCCTGTGCGTCATCGCCGGCTCGCTGCTCACCCCTCCGCCCAGCCGGGCCACCCTCGACAAGTACTTTTCCACCGCTCACGCCCGCCCCCTGCCGGCGGCCTCGACCGTCCAAGCATAAGCCATCTCCGCTCCCTCCGCCTATGTCTGCCGGATCCCCCTCCGAATCCGCCGTCCACGCCGCCCGCGAACAACTCGACACCCACTTGCGCGAGATGCTCCAGTGGCATTTCTCGCCCGAGACCGGCGCCCCCTTCTGGCTCGACTGGGCCAAAAAGGCGGGCTGGGATCCGCGCCAGGAAGTCCGGTCGTTTACGGACCTGCGGAGATTCCCCCATTTCCAGGACGAATGGCTGCGCGACCTCCAACCGGAGGTGTGGGTCCCGGCCAGGTTCAAAGGACGCCCGTTCAATGTCTTCGAGACCGGCGGCACCACCGGCATGCCCAAGCAGCGCATTGGCTGGGACGACTACAAGGTCGATTACGAGGAATTCTCCGCCAAGATCGACGACGCCCATTTCCCGCGCGGCGGCGCCTGGCTGATGGTGGGCCCGACCGGCCCGCGTCGGCTGCGGTTGGCGATCGAGCACCTGGCCAACTTCCGCGGCAGTTCCTGTTACTTCGTGGACCTGGATCCGCGCTGGGTCAAAAAGGTGATCGGCGCCAAACACTTCGACCAGGCCAAGGCCTACATGGAGCACGTCATCGATCAGGCTGTCATCATCTTGAAACACCGCCGGATCAGCGCGCTGTTCACGACGCCCAAGCTGCTCGAGGCCCTGGCCGAAAAGGTCAACCTCTACGACGCCGGCATCCGCGGGGTGTTCTGCGGCGGCACCACGATGGCCCCGCAATACGTCCGGTTCATCCTGGAGGAAGTGCTCGAAGGTCGCATCGGGTTCTATCCGACTTACGGCAACACCCTCATGGGCCTGGCCGCCAGCGTGCCGCTCCGGCCCGATGACCGCTTCTCGATCACCTACTACGCGCCCCAGCCACGCGCCGTCCTGCGTGTCGTCAATCCGAACCAAACCGACCAGCTCGTCAACTACGGCGAGTGGGGTCGAGTCGAACTGACCACCCTGACCAAGGAATTTTTCATGCCGCGATTCCTCGAGCGCGACGAGGCGATCCGACGCGAGCCGCGTCGGCCGTACGCCTGGGACGGCGTGGCCGAGGTCCGCCCGTTTGGCGCGCTGGAAAAAACGATTGTCGAGGGCGTTTATTGAGCACGCTCCTGCCTTGACGGCCCATCCCGGTCGTGGCCTGCTGCCCCGCGGAGCGGGACGATGGCAACGACTTACTGACCAGACCCTGGGATAGAATACAGTTTGTGGCGTCGCTTTTGGCTTCTGGCTAGGCGCGAGACCGGGAGTGTATCCCAGCGATACTGGACCGGTCGCGC
>JAGWYX010000976.1 GCA_018969165.1 Verrucomicrobiota bacterium | reverse complement strand
TTCATCCAGTCCGAGGATTACCAGGCCGCCCTTCGCCGGCTCGATGTCGCCCTGCGCGATTTGCTCGGGCTCGGCTGCGATTCAGTGGCCGCCCTGGCCGATGGCGAAATCCTGGCCCGCTTGACGCTGGGCGAACCGACCCCGTTCGTGCAGGAAAAATGCCTCGTGCTCGCCGCGCTCCTCAAGCAACTGGGCCGCGTTTGCGCCGCCCAGCAACGCACCGACGAAAGCCGCGAATGCTTCCTGAAGGCCCTTCACCTGATCGTCGGGACCGAACTCCAAAATCCCTCGCTGGCGCGACCGGACTATGCGCCGACGGTCGAGGAACTCGTCGAGCAACTCCGCCCGCAGACCCTCCCGCCCCGCACCTGGGGCGCCCTGGTGGTCCTCTACGAACAGCGCGGTCAGTTCGGCAAGGCCGAGGACGCCTTGTTCTCGTTGCTCGAGGCCTCGGCCGGCAACGTGAACGCCACGGAGATGGGCATCGCCTTCTACCGCCGCCTGCAAGGACTCAGCGACGAGGTGCTGGCAGCCGGAGGACTGCCGCGCCCTGAAGTCGTCGCCGGTCTGGAAGAAATCCTCCGCGCCCATCCTCCGAAGACCTGAGCCCCGGCTTTCGTAATTATTCAGGTAGGGACGGCGCGCTGCGCCGTCTGCGCCGCGTTCAGCGGCGCCCTCAGTGGCTGGGAGGGCGGTGCTGCCGCGCCGCCGCACCGGCCAGCCCGTCAAAACCGTGGCTGGTGCCGTGTGCTCAAGCCGCGAACCGAGGAGCGCGCGAAGATGCCAGGACGCGATGGAAGAAACTCTGGCCGGGAACTCGTCGTCGCGGCGACCCAAGGCTCAGCGCGTGGTCACCGTCGCGTGCGCGCGAAGCCAGAGCATGTCCACGTTGTTGGCCGGCACGGGCGTGAATTGTCGTTTCACCGCCTCATTGCCAGACTGCTGGGGCGGCTGGAGCTGCGGGCTGAGCCAACGGTGAATCTCGGCATGACCGTCCGCGAACGTCATACCGCCGGCGCCATTGTGGTAACTGGCGGGGAAGTTCACGATCTGGTTGTCCACCATGTCGATCGCGAAGTAACCGTCATCGATGCTGTCATCGCGCTCGTCCACAAACACCAGCGCATCGCTCGGCGAGAGCTTGAGGACGTCCGTCGTCTTCTGAAAGATTTCGAATCCCGCGTTCCAGGGCGCCGCGTTGGGCCACCCCATCCAGCCGCTCATCGACACGGTGCGCACGACCGGGAACCGGCCGCTCCCCTCCTTGGCCGTCACCCGGCTGGCCAGACACCGGTACACCCCCGGGCTCTGGCTGTAAGGTCCAATCGCCGCGTATTTCGGCTCGATCAACAAGGCGAAATTGGTGTTGTCAGGGTTGTTCGCCGACCGTGGATCCAGCCAACCGGACACCCAGTTCCACGACCCGGTGTGGGCGGCCTCCTGCGTCCATTCGTTGCCGGCGATCACTTCGCCGTGGTCGGTCGCGTACATGTGCCAGGCCAATTGGAGCTGCTTCAGGTTGTTGAGGCAATGGACGGCGGTCGCCTCGGCCTTGGCCTTGGCCAATGCCGGCAGCAGCATCCCCGCCAGGATGGCGATGATCGCGATGACCACCAGCAACTCGATCAAGGTGAAGCCCGCCCGGAGGATCGGATGATAGCTTACGAGGCGCAGCCTCCGACCATTCTGGCGTTCGGGGTTTCGAGCGTTCTCGGCGCTAAATGGCATCCGGGGTGGGAGGCGCCTCGTTCGCAATGCGCTTCGCGCAGTCGGACCACAGGTCAACTCTTCGTTCATCTTCGGCTCTGTTTGGCCTTCGCCCGTTCCCTCTGCGCGCCTCGCTCATAGAGTCCTTGAGGCGAAAAACACAGACCGCGTAAGAGACGCCAAGACTTGACTTGCTGACAGCAAGTTTCACGGTTCAAGGACTCTAGCGTG
>JAGWYX010000975.1 GCA_018969165.1 Verrucomicrobiota bacterium | reverse complement strand
GGTCGAAAAACTTCTGCTGATTATGGGACAAAGTTATTCCCGGTTCGCCCGTCCAGCAAGCAGTTTTTTTGATTTCTTTCGGTTTTCACCAGGGCAAGCGTCGCGTCCCGGCACGCCCGCGCGCCGGCCTGCCGTGGGGCGCGACGAGGGGTGCCTCTGGCCGGTTGCCGGTGATCGGCCCGCCCGAAAATCCGGGCTCGGACCCGACCGCATGCACGCTTCCAATCCGATTCCGGGCGGCCAGGGTGCGCGGAAAGTAACGGGTCCGCCGGGGGTGGGACCGAGGCGCTGGATGGGGTGATTCCCCGCTTGACCCGCGCCGGCCGAGGGAGTTAGATGCCGGGGTGAGTGCGCTGTGGCGAGATTCCTTGAGTCTGAGAAGCCTATGACAAAGCGAGACTTGGTAATTCGCATCAGTAACGAGACCGGGCTGGTGCAGCAACAGGTGTTGGAGGTCGTCCAAAAAACGCTTGATTACATCGCGCAGGCGGTTGCCCAGGGCAAGAAGGTCGAGTTGCGCAACTTTGGCGTGTTCGAGGTCAAGGTGCGCAAGGCGCGGATCGGCCGCAATCCCAATGCGCCGGCCACCGACGTCCCCATCCCGCCGCGGGCGGTGGTGAAGTTCAAACCAGGCAAGGAAATGCGCGAGGACGTTTTGAAGCTCACCGCGCAGATGACCGGCAAGGCTTGATCAACGCGGCGCCAGTCGCGGGCTGGGGCTCCGGTGCCTGACCTTCCCGCTTGCCCCTGCTTATTTTGGTCATGGACCGCCTGCCTGGTTTCCGCGATTTTTACCCCGAACCGCTCCCGCACCGGGATGTCTGGAGCGCCGATGTCCGCAATTACATCCTGGACCGCTGGCGGTCGGCCGCCCGGGGCTACGGCTTCCGTGAATACGACGGTCCCCCCCTGGAACCGCTCGAACTCTACACGACCAAAAGCGGCGAGGAAATCCTCGGCCAACTCTACCACTTCATCGACAAGGGCGAACGCGCGGTCGCGTTGCGACCCGAGATGACCCCCACGTTGGCGCGCATGGTCGGCGCGCACGAGCGCAATTACAGAAAGCCGATCAAATGGTTTGCCGTCCCCCAGCTCTTTCGCTACGAGCGCCAGCAAAAGGGCCGGTTGCGCGAGCATTTCCAGTTTAATGCCGACCTCTTCGGTGAGACCGATCCGGCCGCCGACGCGGAATTGATCGCCCTGCTGATCGACAGCCTCCGGGCGTTTGGCCTGACGGCGGACGATTTCGTTGTGCGGATTTCAAGTCGAAGAGTTTGGAGCGAGAAGCTGACGACCCTGGGCATCACCGATGCTGCCAACCTCACCGAGATCTATCAAGCCATCGACAAACTCGGGCGGGAGTCTGCTGACTGGGTCCAAGACAAACTGCGCGCGGCGAAACTGAATGACGCGCAGATCCAGGAGGTTCTCCAAACCGCTGCCATCAAAGAGGACCGCCCCTCAGCCTTCCCGCATGTGCCGTATGACGTTGGGCAAGTCCTGACCCGAATTCCGGAGACGTTGCGGCCGTTCTGTGAAGCAAATTTCAGCATCGTTCGTGGCTTGGCATATTATACAGGAATCGTCTTCGAGGCCTTCGATCGGAAGGGGAAGTTCCGCGCGATTGCCGGCGGCGGGCGCTACGACAACCTGGTCAAGCTCATGACTGGCGGCAAGGTGGACCTGCCGGGCCTGGGTTTCGGGATGGGCGACGTCGTGCTGGCCGAACTGCTCGCCGACCGCGGCCTGCTGCCGCGGTTTGATCGTCACCTGGAAGTGTTTGTCCTGGTGGCCGACGAGACGCTCCGCAGCGAATCGTTGCGCCTGGTCCACGACCTGCGCGACGCCGGATTGGCGGTGGACTATTCACTCACGCCGTCAAAACCGGACAAGCAGCTCAAGCGCGCCCTCGAGCTGAACGCCGGTTGCGCCGTTC
>JAGWYX010000067.1 GCA_018969165.1 Verrucomicrobiota bacterium | reverse complement strand
CGAGGCGGCCAAGCGCAACAAGCTCCTCTCGTACTGGTGCCGGCTCTTCGAGAGTCTGTCGTATTCCCCCCAGGACTTGTATACGAGCGTTCTCGCGAACCTGTCCCTGCGCGATGTGCCCGCCCTGGAAACCACCGGCGTGAAGTACCGCCAGAGCGGTCTCTTCTCGCCCGAGCGCCTGTATTTGCAACTGCGGCGGGAGCGCCTCGTCTTCGAGATTTGCGGGGCGCCGTTCGGCACGGGGTTTTTCGTCTCCTCGCGCCTCTTTGACCGCCACCGGGAGCCGACCCTCCTCGATTATCTCGTCATCTTTGCCGTGCTCTCCTTCATGGGGGCTTTCACAGGCTTCCAGTACGGCTGGACGTGGAGTCTCATTGAGACCACCGGTATGATCGCCCTGGCCTGGAGCCTGATGCGCCTCGGGGTAGCGCTGCCCGTGGACTCGGTGGACCGGGTGCTCTCAGACCTTCCCTGCATCGGGCCGGTCTATGACCTTCTGTTCCACCCCGACACCTACTACCGCCAGGACCTCAACCACTGCTACCGCGAGGCGGTGCACAACGCCCTCATGCAGGCCATCGACGGGATCGTGAACGAGAAGGGCCTGAAACCCCTCTCAGGCGAGGAACGCCGGCCGACCCTCAGGTCCCTTGACCGCCCATGAACGGCAGGCCGCAGACCGTTTCCGAACTGCTCACCCGCCAGTTCTACGACTGGGAGAAGCGCGCGCGGGGCTGGACGGTGTTCCCGGAACCGGTGGCCCTCGAACCGCCCTTCCGTCCCTTCTACGGCCACTTTCTGCCGCCGCAGAATGTCGTGGACGACGGCCTCGTCGAGACGGGCTTGAGCCGCCTGGCCAAGTCCTTCCTCGGGGCGGCTGGCAAGAAGGAACCACCTCCACTGCCGCCGCCCCTGCCGGGGGAAGAACCGGAGGCGGAGGCCATCGCCGAGCGGGAAGACCTGGTGGAACTCCAGGTGGCTTTGCCTGCCGAACTCGACATCGAGCGGGAGGCTTTTGAGGCATTCTTGAGAAGCCTCCACCTGTGCCGCGAACCCATCACCTTCGAGATTCTGGGAACTGCGGAGAACATCAAAGCCCAGTTCGCGGTGCATCCAAGCGATGCGCCCCTCGCGCGGCAGCAGCTTCAGGCCTTCTTCCCGGATGCGGTGTTCCTGCCCGAACGCTGGATGCTGGAGAACGCCTGGACCGACGGCGAATCCGCTATTGTCGAGTTCGGCCTCGGGAACGAATTCATGCTGCCCCTGGCCTCGGGGAAGCTCGATCCGTTTGTCGGCATCACCGGAGCCCTGGCGGAACTGCGCGCAAATGAACTCGGTCTCTTCCAGGTCATCTTCCAGCCCGCGCGCCACCCCTGGGCCGAGAGCATCATGCGGGCGGTGACCGACAATGAAGGCGAACCTTTCTTCGCGAACGCCCCCGAGATTACGAAACAGGCCGAGAAGAAGGTGGCTGCCCCTCTGTACGCCGCCGTGGTGAGGATCGCCACCCAGAGCGGGGAGTTCGAGCGGGCCTGGCAGATTGCCACGAACCTCGCCGGCTCGCTCCGGGTCTTCGCCAATCCCGCGGGCAACGAACTCATCCCCCTCCACAACGACGGGTATCCATACGCCGACCACGCGGCGGATGTCCTGCGCCGGCAGTGCCGCCGACCGGGCATGATCCTCAGCAGCGAGGAACTCATCGGCTTCGTCCACCTGCCTTCGGCGGCAGTGCGGGCGCCGAAGCTCGCCCGGCAGACGGTGAAGACCAAGCTGGCGCCCCCGACGGCACAACAGGCGGGAGGCCTCCTCCTCGGCCACAATATCCATGCCGGCAAGAGCGTGCCGATTTCGCTCACGTCGGAGCAACGGGTGAGGCACTGCCACCTGATCGGGGCCTCCGGCACGGGGAAGAGCACCCTGCTTTACAACCTCATCAAGCATGACATCGAGTCGGGCCAGGGCCTCGCTCTCCTTGATCCGCACGGCGATCTTGTGGATCGCGTCCTTGGCATCATCCCGGAGAAACGCATCGGTGACGTGGTGCTCCTCGATCCTTCGGATGAGGAATACTCGGTCGGGTTCAATTTCCTCTCGGCCCATTCCGAACTGGAGAAGCGGCTCCTGGCCTCAGACCTCGTGTCCGTGTTCCAGCGGCTCTCGACTTCGTGGGGCGACCAAATGGCATCGGTCCTCCAGAACGCCATTCTGGCCTTTCTGGAGAGCAGCCGGGGCGGCACGATTGCCGACCTGCGGCGCTTTCTCTTGGAGCCGGCGTTCCGCGCCTCGTTCCTGGAGACCGTCTCCGACCCCGAGGTCCAATACTACTGGCATCACGCCTTCCCGCAGCTTTCCGGGAACAAATCCATCGGGCCAGTCCTCACCCGCCTGGAGACGTTTTTGAGCCCCAAGTCGATCCGCTACATGGTCTCGCAGAAGGAGAACAAGCTGGATTTTGCGGACATCCTCGACTCGGGCAAAATCTTCCTGGCCAAGCTCTCCCAGGGCCTCATCGGCCGGGAGAACTCGTATCTGCTGGGCACGCTCCTTGTGGCCAAATTCCAACAACTGGCCATGAGCCGGCAGGCACAAGCGTTGGCGGTCCGCAAGGACTTCTGGCTCTACGTGGACGAATTCCACAACTTCATCACCCCGTCGATGGCGGAAATCCTCTCTGGGGCCAGGAAATACCGGATCGGTCTCATCCTGGCGCACCAGGAACTCAGGCAATTGCAGCGGGACTCCGAAGTTGCGAGCGCGGTGCTTTCCAATCCCTACACCCGGATCGTATTTCGGGTGGGCGATGACGACGCGAAGAAGCTCGCGGACGGCTTCGCCTCCTTCGAAGCCCGGGACCTCCAGAATCTCGGCACCGGCGAGGCCATCTGCCGGGTGGAGAGGAGCGACTACGACTTCAACCTCGCCGTGCCGCTGCCGCAGGAGGCCAATGAAGCCGAAGCGGCAGACCGGCGCAAGCAGGCGATTGAGGCGTCGCGGAAACGATACGGCACGCCACAGTCGGAGATCGGGGCGTTGCTCGCGGCTCAGGCCCGGCTCGCAACTGCGGAGCCTGAACCGGCAAAGCGCCGCGTAAAACTCGAGCAACCGAAAGTTGAACCGGCGCCACAGGCCAAGCAACCAGTGGTTGAGACACAAACGCCGCCGCCGGTCCCGGAAGCGCCGAAGCCAGCGGCCCCTGCGGAGCCAAAGCCACCCGCGCCACCACTCGACATGGGTCGCGGCGGCGCGCAGCACCAGGCGATCCAGCAGCGCCTGAAAGCCGCCGCCGAGAAGCTCGGCTTCCGAGCCACCATCGAGAAGCAAATCCTCGAAGGCCAGGGGAGCGTGGACCTCCTGTTGGAGCGGAGCGAGCAAATCATCGCGTGCGAGATTTCCATCACCACGACGATAGACCACGAGGTCGGCAACGTCGTAAAGTGCCTCAAGGCGGGGTTTGCCAGCGTGGCGATCGTCTGCGTGAGTGAGGAACGACTGCGGAGGATCGCCGCGGCAGTTTCGGCGAGTTTGGGGCCGGACGCTTCCTCGCGGACGGCCTATCACCAGCCGGACGCGTTCATTGCCCGTCTGGAGAGCCTGCCGAAGCCGCCGGAGGTACCGCAGGCCCCCAAGGTCCGCCGCGGCTACAAGGTCAAGCGCTCGCGGCCGGACCTCACGCCCGAGGAGCAAAAGCGGCGCGAAGATGCCGCGATCCGGCTGATCGCGGAACACCTCAAGCGGAAACCCAAGCCGAGGAACGGGGAATAATCTGCGGCCGACGTCTCTTTGTTCGCTGCGGAGAGCGCACTCGACGCATAAAATGGCAACGCCGGCTGTTTCGTTGCCTTACGCTTTCTCCGGTGTGCATCGGGTGAATGGATCACAGCCCAGATACTCGATGATTCGCGGGTGATACGGGGCTGTCGGTTGGACCTTGTCGCACTCCCAGCGGCTCAGCGTCACCGTGCTTACGCCCAGCCGCCGAGCGGCTTCCGCCTGGAAGATGCGCAGTTGGAGCCGTCGCTTCCGCAGATGGCCGCCGATGGTCGCTGGCTGTCTTGGCACGGGGATGCCGCGGTTGTGGGAAGGCGGATATTTGGTTCGCGGGACGGAAACGGTGCGGGCGCAAATTGGCAACATCGCGCACGCCCGACGGCAAAATGCCCGGCGAATCCCACTGTTCGCCGCGAGAAATCCAGCACTACCTCGGCCGGGTTTCCGGTCCGCTGCTGGACCGGATCGACCTGCACGTCGAAGTCCCGACCGTCAAGTTCCAGGAGATCAGCAGCGATCGCGCGGGCGAACCTTCGGCCCGGATTCGAGACCGGGTAGTGAGGGCCCGCCGGTGGCAACAGCAGCGGTTTGCCGGCCGGCCCAGGACCACGTGCAACGCGCGCATGAGCAGCCGCGAACTCAAGGTGTTCTGCCCGCTGGACGATGCGACCAAGGAACTGCTGCAGGCCGCGATGGCCGAGTTGAACCTCAGCGCCCGCGCTTACGATCGCATTCTCAAGGTCGCCCGGACCATCGCCGACCTGGCCGGGGCCGAACGCGTCCTTTCGGAGCACATCTCGGAGGCGATCCAATACCGATCCTTGGACCGCCAGATCTGGGTCTGACCTCGCGGAACCGCAGCGAAGCGGTTCACCGCATCACGGAAGCGCGGAAGCACGGAAGCACGGAAGCATGGAAGCAGAGCATCACCGAAACGCGGAAGCACGGAAGCATGGTATCACGGAAGCGCGGAAGCGCGGAAGCATGGAAGCATGGAAGCATGGAAGCAGAGCATCACCGAAACGCGGAAGCACGGAAAGGGAAGGGAACTATGGCATTACTACATGAGAATCTGTCGGGACGCATCTTGGGTTGCTGCCTCGCCGTCCATCGGACTTTGGGCCCTGGTTTCGTGGAATCGATCTACGAAGCGGCCGTCTGCCTCGAGTTGGGAAAGGCGGGTTTGGCCTTCGAGCGACAAAAGGAGGTCGTCATCCGCTACGACGGCGTCGAGATCGGACGGCATCGGCTGGATCTGAGCGTCGAGGATCAAGTCGTCGTGGAACTCAAGGCGGCCAACGCGATCGAGGATGTGTTCCTGGCACGGGCCAAATCGTATCTCAAGGCGGCCAGCCGCGAACTCGCGCTGGTGGTCAACTTCGCCCGGCCCACGCTGGAGGTTAAACGGGTCATCCTGACGAATCGTTGAATCGCGGAATCACGGAATCGCGGAATCACGGAAGGGCGGAATCACGGAAGGGCGGGGTCACGAGTTCGGGCGCTGGGGTGGTCCTCGATCTTAGCCGCTCGCACTCCCGCGTTCGTTGTCCGATTACCTTGCCGTGTTTCCGTACCTCCGCGCTTCCGTGATTCTCGTCCCGCGATTACAGCGGCGGCGGCGAAGCGGTGAGGCCGTGCGCCTCGGCGACCGCGGGGCAGGTGAGCCGGCCGCCCATGACGTTGATGCCGCCGAGCAACGCCGGTTGGCGGTGGCAGGCCTCGGCCAGGCCGAGATCGGCCAGCAGTTCGAGGTAACGATAGGTCACGTTGGTCAGCGCCTGCGTCGCCGTCCGCGCATAGGCCGCCGGCATGTTGGCCACGCAATAGTGAATCACGCCTTCTTCGACAAAGATCGGGTCGTGATGCGTGGTCGCCCTGGCGGTCTCCGCGCAGCCGCCCTGGTCGATGGCGATGTCCACCAGCACGCTGCCGGGCCGCATCCGGCGCAGCATGTCGCGGCGGATCAATTTCGGGGCCCGCGCCCCGGGGACCAGCACCGCGCCGACCAGGAGGTCCACGGTCGGCAACAAGTCCAGGAGATGGGCTTCGTTGGAGTACAGCGTGTGGGCGGTGTGCAGGGTGATGTCCAGAAATCGCATCCGCTCGAGGTCCACCTCCAGGATGGTGACGTCGGCTCCCAGGCCGGTGGCCATACGGGCGGCGTTGATGCCCGAAACGCCGCCGCCCAGCACGACCACGCGCCCGGGCAACACGCCGGGCACGCCCCCCAGCAGCACGCCGCTGCCCCCGCAGTGTTTGGCCAGGAAATAGCCGCCCACCAGGATCGACATGCGTCCGGCGATTTCGCTCATCGGCTCCAGCAACGGCAGATGCCGGTTGACCTCGATGGTCTCGTAGGCCAGGGCGGTCACGCCGCATTTGAGCAGGGCCTCGGTCAGCTCGCGACTCGCCGCCAGGTGCAAATACGTGAAGAGCAGTTGCCCGGGGCGCAGCAGGGCGTACTCCGATGGCTGCGGCTCCTTGACCTTGACCACCAGCTCGGCCCGGGTGAACACCGCGTCGTGATCGGTTTCGAGTTGGGCCCCCGCGGCGGCATAGTCAGCGTCCGCATAGCCGGCGCCGACGCCGGCGCCGCGCTCGACCAACACCGCGTGGCCGCGTTTCACCAACTGGTAGGCGGCCGACGGCAGCAAGCCGACACGATATTCCTGTTCCTTGATTTCTTTGGGGATGCCGATGACCATGCGATGATGCGTCCTTGCATCTTGGAACTTGCTGCCATCAAGTCAAGTTCTGGCGTTGCTTTCGCCGTCGGCGTCTTCCTCCTCAAGGACTCAGAAAGCCAGGCGCGCAGAGGAGATGGGTGAAGAAGTGAAGGAATCTCCGGTGCTTAAATCAACTCGGAGCCCCGCGGGCTGCCCCGTGCCGGGTTTTGGCGCAGCATCTCTTCGCAACGCTGCAGCAATTGGCGTGCGCCCAGGTCATAAGGCGTGATTTGGCAAGCCGCGCGCAGCGAACGGCAGGCCCCGCGAACGTCGCCGATTTCCAACTGGCACAGGCCCATCCCTTGCCAGGCGCCAAAGTGGCTCGGGTTCAGCCCCAGCACCCGGCGACAATCGGCGATGGACTTCCGGTAGTCCCCCATCAACCAGTAGAGGGTGGCGCGCCGGTTCCAACCTTCCGCAAAGCCCGGGTAGGCCTTGACGACGTGGTTCAGCAGCAGGAGGGCGTCGGCAAAGTCGTGGCGGTCGATCAAGCGTTGCGCCGCGGCGACGAACCGGTAGGCTTCATCCCCGGCGGCGTGAAACCAGAGTTCCCAGAGCGCATTGGCCGCCAACTCGCGCGCCGACGCGGAATCCGATCTGAGCGCGCGCACCAGTTGGGCTTGGCCGCCGGTATCCAGCAGATCGGCGGCGGCCGAGACTTTATGCTGGCGATCGCCGGCGATGAGTTGGCGATAAAGGCGTTCTTTGTACCACCCACTGTGGCGGACCAGGTAGAAGCCCCCGTCCAGGCCCAGCACCACCGCCAGCAGCAGGTAAAGTCGGCGGCAGAGCGGCGTGAGCAGTCGGTTCACTCGGGCAATATAAAACGCGCCGGCCCGCGTGCAAGCTCGGTTCCGATTTGCCAAGCCAGGCGATCTGGCTAAGCTGTGTCCATGCAAAGTGAGTTCGCGCTCAGCGCCCATTGGACCGGCGGGTTTGACGAGCCGGCCTTGCAACGCTGGGCGGAAGATTTGCGGCGCCAGTTGCGAGCCCCGCAGGTCTCGTTGGGGTTGGTCTTCCTGACCCCCCGGTTTTTCCCCGTCGCCCAGCAGGTGCTCGAACTGCTGCGTGTCCATGCCCAAATCCCGTTGCTGGCCGGGTGCTCCAGCCACGGCCTGATCGCCGGCAGGGAGGAATTCGAAGAAAACGCCGGCCTGGTGCTGGGGCTCTACCATCTGCCGGGAGCCAAGCTGCACGCGCTCCACTTCCGCCAGGAGCAGGTCGAGGCGGCCAACGGCCCGGGTGACTGGCACCTCGCGACCGGCCTGACGGCCAACCAAACCAACGGCTGGCTGGTGTTCGCCGACCCGTTCCACCTGGATTGCGAGGCTTGGCTGCGGGATTGGAACGAGGCCTACCCGGAGCGACCGACGCTCGGCGGATTGGCGGGTGGCGATTCGCGCGAGCATGCCGCCCAGGTGTATCTGAACGGCGAGGTCTTCGACGAGGGCGGCGTCGCGGTCGCCGTCGGCGGTGCCGTCGGCGTGTCCGGAGTGATCTCGCAAGGCTGCACACCCATCGGCGAGACCTGGACCATCACCAAGGCTGAACGCAATCTCATCCACCAAATCGGGAATCGCCCCGCCTACCAGGTGATGGTCGAGACCTATAACAACCTGTCCCCGGCCGATCAGCAGAAGACCCGCGGCAACCTGTTCGTCGGCCTGGTCATCAACGAATACCTCGAGGATTTTCACCGCGGCGATTTCCTGGTCCGCAACCTGATCGGCGCTGACCCGGCCTCCGGGTGTGTGGCCGTGGGTGCCCTGCCGCGGCAAGGCCAGACGGTGCAGTTCCAGCGGCGCGACGCCGACGCGGCTTCGGAGGACTTGACGGCGTTGCTGGACCAAGCGCGTCGCGACCTGGCCGGGACGCCCATCTACGGCGCCTGCCTCTGTTCCTGCAACGGGCGCGGGCACCGGCTCTTCGGTCGTCCCCACCACGACGCCAACCTGGTCCAACAAAGACTCGGCCCCCTGGGCCTGACCGGCTTCTTCTGCAACGGCGAGATCGGGCCGGTCGGTGAACGGAACTTTCTTCATGGCTACACGGCCTCGCTGGCTCTATTCGTTGGGCACCAGGAGCGGCCAGATGCGCCTGGGAACTGATCGACGTCCGCTCGTGCTTCCCGTGAACCGATGTTCAGTAGGGCTGAGGTGCCGTTCGGCCTGCCGGCGGAAGGCACGCAGGCCAAAGCCCGCGGCGACGGAAGGCCGGCGGCGCGGCCCTACCCTCGACTCGTCGTCCCGGCGCCGGCACCAACGCGAGCAGCCGGTCTCCCAATGAACGGGACGATGCCGACGCTGATCTGGCGGCCGATTTCCTACGTGGAACGGCTCCGGCCGGGAGACCTGTTTTTCGCGACGCAACCGCTCGAGGTGGAATTGGGCAGCGGCGACGGCGGGTTCCTGGCCCAGCACGCGGCCGAGCATCCGGACCGCAATTTTCTGGGCGTCGAGCGACTCCTGGGCCGGCTGCGCAAACTCGATCGGAAAGGGCTGCGCGCCGGCCTGACCAACTTGCGGCTGATCCGGCTCGAGGCGGCGTATCTGGTCGAGTACTTGCTGCCACCCGGGTCGGTGGCTGCCCTCCATATCTACTTCCCCGATCCCTGGCCGAAGCGGCGGCATCACAAACACCGGCTGGTGACCGAGGGCTTCGCTCAACTGGTTCACCGGGTGCTGGTCCCGGCCGGCGTCGTGTACCTGCGCACCGACGACACCGAGTATTTCGCGCAGATGACCCGTGTGTTCGCCGCCGGCCAGCGATTTACGCCCGCCGAGACGCCGCCGGCACTGGCGCGCATCGCGACGGATTTTGAAAAGGGTTTTGTCAGTCGCGGAGTGGTCATTCAGCGAGCGGCCTACCGGCGGCTCGGATGAGCGACCTGCCCCAAGGCGATCTCGAGCCGCAACCCACGCGATCCAGGGACGGGATTTGGGTTGCCAGGCCCCGGGCTTTGGGCCAAAAGACATGCCATGATACCTCCACGAATCGGTCGCCAACCCTGGCCTTGCCTTTGGCTGGTCGCCAGGCTGGCCACCTTCAGCCTTCCCGTGCACGCCCAGTTTTACGACCGGACCGACCCGGTCATGGGCAGTTACCAGGGATTCTGGTCCACTCAGGATGGCAAGCGCGGGCGGGTGACGGCCCAAATCCGGGCCGCGGGCGACGGCGCTTACGACGGCTTCCTGTTGCTGGAGCACTCCCATCAGGTCGTCGCCGCCCTCAAGTTGTCGGCGCCGGCGGGCGCCGCCCCCGGCTCGGTGACGTTCACCGGCAGCTCGGCCCCGCGCGAGGCCGGCTCGGAATTGCTCGCCGGCGTGGACGTCAAGGCCCACGTGACCGGCCTGCGGTTGACCGGCGCGTTCGCCGGCGAACTCGGCCCGGGCAGCCTCGAGGCGACTCACACCAACCGGAAATCGCCGACGCTCGGCGCGCCGCCGCCCACGGGAGCGATCCGGCTCTTTGATGGCCGGGATACCAGTCACTGGGACCATTTCCATTGGAAGCTGACCGGGGACGGCGCGATGGAGGCGCAAGGGAGCGACCTGCGGGTCAAAGACAAACTGGCCGATTTCAAATTGCATCTGGAATTTCGGACTCCGTTCAAGCCTGCCGCTCGCGGGCAGGAACGCGGCAACAGCG
>JAGWYX010000974.1 GCA_018969165.1 Verrucomicrobiota bacterium | reverse complement strand
CTGATAAGAGGCGGCGACATCGGCGCGAAGGTGCGGGAGTTGATGAAGCTGTAGGGCGCCAGGGGCAGCGGGTTCGGGCGGGAATAGCGGATCATTCCAGCAACCGAACACGATAGAACCGCGCGCCGGTACCGACCGTCGCGCTGTCGGTGAACACGGTGGTGACATCGAAGGTCGCCAACGTGTCGAGCAGGGTCCAGGTGCTCAAGTCCGGGGAGGTTTCGATCATGTAAAGGCAGCCGGCCTGGCCGGTGAGCGTCAATTGCAGCCCGGCCTCCGTCCACGCGGCCGACAGTGAGATCGGCGTCGTTACCGGTGCTGGCGGCAGGACCTCGGCGAAGGTGGTGGCGACGCGGAGATTGGCCACGAACAACTCGCCCATGCCGCTGCCGCTGCTGAGCGATTGGCGAAACGCGAAACTAAAGATGCTGTTGGTACCCGGGGTGTCTCCGGCCACGACCGGGACCTCGGATTCCGAGGCCGGGTTCAGCCAGAGCACGCTGGCGCCATTGGCCACGTCGTACCGCAGGACCACACGGTAATCGGTGTTCAGGCTCAGGTCGGTGGGCAATTCGGCAGCCAGGGTCGGGTCGGTGGCCGCGTTGGCGACGGCCAGCCGGAAGCAACCGGCGGCGGCGTTGTTCGTGCCGGCAAAGACCCGGCCGCGAAAGCCGCTGGCGGCATCCTTGAAATGGGCAAAGTAAGTGCCGGCCCTGGTCGGCAGCGAGCGGAAATTGACGCTGAACCCCGCGTACAGCGTTGCCGGGTGGCTCAGCGAGTAAGGCGCACCGGCCAGCGGCGCATGCACGTCCTCGGCTTCGGTTTGCGTCAGGAACAGGCGATTGGCCACGACGTCCACCTCGCCAGTGACCGACCCACTGTGGTGCAGCCACGGCGAGCCGCCCGCGCCCACCAGCGGTCCGTCCGGGTAGGAAAAAGTCTCGTCGAGGAGGAGGTCCGCGTACGCTGCGGTGACCTGGAAGATGGCAATCCCTAGAAGCAAGCGATTCGTTTTCATGACCCGGATCCGTTTTTCCCGTTTCCCGACTCGTTGGACGCCCGATACCACCGGGCGATCCAGCTTGTAACGCGCCGAGGCGCGCGGCGCCAGCTTATTTTTCGGATTTTACAGGCGCCCGCGGCAACCGTATCTTCCGCCAACGTGTCTGTTCCTCAGAAAATCCGGGTGATCGTCGGCCTGAGCGGCGGAGTGGATTCGTCGGTCGCGGCGGCCCTCTTGCTCGAGCGGGGCTATGACGTCGTCGGTATCACGCTCAAGCTCTGGCCGCAGGACTGCCGGTCGCGCGCCGAGGACAAGTGTTGCGGCCCGCAAGCGGTGGCCGACGCCCGCGCGGTGTGCCACCGGCTCGGCATTCCCTTTTACCTGGTGGATGAGGCCGACGAATTCCAGCGTGAGGTCATCGGTTATTTCGCCGCGGAGTACCAGGCCGGGCGCACTCCCAACCCGTGCGTGATGTGCAACGAGAAACTCAAGTTCGGGAGCTTGATCCGGCGCGCCCGCCAACTGGGCGCGGAGTTTGTCGCCACCGGACATTACGCGCGGATTGAGCGCAGCGTCGAGGGCACGCGCCACCTGCTCAAGCGCGGGCGCGATCCCCGCAAGGACCAAAGTTATTTCCTGTTCTCACTCCGACAGGAGCAACTGGCTCGCTCCCTCATGCCGCTCGGGGAACTGACCAAGCCCGAGACGCGCGACCGCGCCCGGGACCGCTCCCTCAAGACCGCCGAGAAAGAGGAGAGCATGGAAATCTGCTTCGTGCCCGACCGCGATTATGGCCGCTTTCTGCGGCAGGCCGACCTCGTCCGTCCGCATCGGGGCCAGATTGTGAACCTGCAAGGCCAGGTCCTGGGCCACCACGACGGCATCGAGTTCTACACGGTCGGCCAGCGCAAAGGGCTGGGCCTGTCCTCCGCCAACCCG
>JAGWYX010000973.1 GCA_018969165.1 Verrucomicrobiota bacterium | reverse complement strand
CGTTGCCGCCAAAACCTTTCGCAGCCCCGCACGAAAATCCTTTCCTAATGAGAATTCGCGCTCACCAACCCGCTGATATTCCGCCCCGGGACGAAGGTGAAACACCCCGGGCCCGTCGCCTTCGAGGTCACCGGCACCCGCGTCCTCGCCAATCCAAAACGTGGGCCGTTTGGACGGCGTTTGCGGCGCCTGGACCTCGGCCTCCTCCCAAATCTGACGATAGAATAACAACTCAGGCTGGTTCGCCGGCGTCTCGCCACTGCGGAGCGCGCGGATCGCGTCCAGCGCCAGAGCCTTGGTGATTTGCCCGGACTTCAAGCGGAGCAAGATGGTCTTCAGCAAGTCGTTCATGGAGTTTGCAGCTCCTTAACCGCCTCTTCGAGACTCATCCGGTCCGCCTCGAACTCCGCGAGGACTTGCAGACAACGGGCGTCGGTCAGCGACACCGCCACCGGCGGCTCCGGTCCACGATCCGCTGCGGATAGGTTCGCCGGAAGTTGAGTGGGGATCCAATAGCGCGTTCGGGCGAAGGGATACGTCGGCAGCGCGATCCGTGGCCGGTCGGAATCAAACTCGCCGAGGGCGGACCAATGCCAATTCTCGCCCTGACAATAGAGCGCCGCCAACTCCACGAGGTGTTCCCGGTGCGAGCCGTTCAAGGTCTCCACCGGCCGCCGCAATTGCGTCAGCACCTCCTGCGCCCGACGGCTGGTCTCCTTTCCCGACGCCAGGCGACGCGGCTTCCTGTTGCCAACCGAGTCCGCCCCCTCGTCTTCCCGGCCCAACCACTCGTCCAGCGCCTGAATCAACCCCTGTTGGCTCCGCGCGACAAACGCGGCCCGGCACGCGTAATGGCTGCGGCCAGCACTCAAAGTCCGGCTGATCGCGGCGAGCGAATGTCCGGCGCCCTGCCCGTGCAGCCATTGCCGGAATTCCTCGATCCGACGGCGCAACGCTTCCTCCGTGCGCGCGGACAGCAGGAAGAGTTGATCCAGGCCTTCGCGCGAGCGCTCCTCGGGTTGGTTGTGCGATCCCTCCTCGATCACCACATGGGCGTTCGCGCCGCCGAAACCAAACGAACTTACACCCGCCCGGCGCGGCATGGCTTCGCCCGACACGCCGACCGGGCATTCCCACGGCGTCGGCTGATCCACGACGTAGAACGGTGTCTCTTCGATCCGGATGAACGGATTCAACTTTTGAAAGTGGAGGCTGGCGGGAAGAGTCCCGTGCCGCAGGGCCAGCAATACCTTGATGACCCCGGCAATGCCCGCGGCCGCTTCCAAATGGCCGATGTTGCTTTTAACCGAGCCCAGTCCGCAGGTGTGCGACGCAGGGTTTTTGTTGCGACGCCCCGACGACATCGCAGCAAACGCCATCTTCAATCCTTCGACCTCCACCGGGTCGCCCAGCTCGGTTCCGGTCCCATGGGCCTCGACGTAGCCGACCGTCCCCAGATCGACCCCGGCATCGGCGTAAGCCTTCTGCAGCAGCGCCGCCTGCGCGCGGGCGTTGGGCGCCGTGAGCGACTGGGCCCTCCCGCCGTGATTCACGGCGCTGCCTTGGATGATCCCCAAAATCGGGTAGCCGCCGCTCTCCGCGTCGGATAAGCGCATCAGGAAAATCGCCCCTGCGCCTTCGCCCCGCACATAGCCGTTGGCCCGCGCGTCAAAGACCCGGCACCGGCCGTCGGGCGAAAGCGCTCCCAACTGGCTCGTCGCCACGAAGGCCGACGGGCTGAGCATCAGGTTGACGCCCCCGGCCAACGCAGCGTCGCACTCGCCCAGCCGCAGCGATTGCACCGCCCGGTGGACCGCCACCAGCGAACTCGAACACGCCGTGTCGATCGTCTCGCTCGGCCCGGTGAGGTTGAACAAATACGAGATCCGGTTCGCCGCGATGGAATGCGCGTTCCCCGTCCCGCCATAGGGATCCGAGACCCCG
>JAGWYX010000066.1 GCA_018969165.1 Verrucomicrobiota bacterium | reverse complement strand
TGAACCACTCGAGGCGTTTTTGTTTGCTTCAAATCACGAATGAACACCAATGGACACCAATGTAGGAAGAGCATTGCGCGAATTCCGCCTTCCGCGCTTTGCAAACCCTCGGGTCCATTCGTGTCGATTCGTGGTTGAACCTCCCTTATGCAAGAAGATCGCAAATCACTCGATGACCGCCAGAAATTGACCGACCTGGAGCGCATCCGCCATTCGTGCGCCCATGTCCTGGCCACCGCCATCCTCCGGCTCTGGCCCGAGGCCCAGTTCGCCGCCGGCCCGCCGGTCGAAAACGGCTTCTACTACGATGTCGAACTCCGCCATCGCATCGCGCCCGAGGACTTCCCGGCCATCGAGGCGGAGATGAAGGCGGAAATCAAGGCCAACCATGTCTTCGAGAAAAGAATCGTCACCCGCGCGCAGGCGATCAAGGATTCCGAGAGCGGCCGGCTGGGCGGCTTGAGCGAGCGGCCGGGCAATCCGAGCAAGTTCAAGCTGGGCAACCTCGAAGCCATCCCCGAGGGCGAGCCGATTTCGTATTACCAAAACGGCGACTTCATCGACTTGTGCGCCGGGCCGCACGTGCTGCGCACCGGCAATATCGGCGCGTTCAAGCTCACCCATGTCGCCAGCGCCTATTACAAAGGAGACGAGCGCAATCCCCAGCTCCAGCGCATCTACGGCACCGCGTTCAAGACCCGGAAGGAGCTGGACGATCACTTTGCCATGCTCGAAGAGGCCAGGCGGCGCGACCATCGCAAAATCGGCGCCGAGCTGGGCCTGTTCACGATCGACCCGGACTACACCGGCCCTGGTCTGCCGCTGTGGCTGCCCAAGGGCGGCGCGATCCTCGAGGAACTCGAAAAGCTCGCCAAGGAGACCGAGTTCGCCGCCGGCTACGTGCGGGTCAAGACCCCGCACCTGGCGAAAGAGAAGATGTATCAAACTTCCGGGCATTTGCCGTATTACGCGGAGAGCATGTTTCCGCCGATGGAATTGGCGGAAGGCGGTGAATCGTTGAAGCGTGAATCGGCCCAAGCCGGTTCCATCACGCAACGGGGCAATGATTCAACCAAGTACTACCTCAAAGCGATGAACTGCCCGCATCATCACCGCATTTTCGCGGCGGAACCGCGCAGTTACCGCGACCTCCCTTTGCGCCTGGCCGAATACGGCACCTGCTACCGCTACGAACAGTCGGGCGAACTGTTCGGCCTCATGCGCGTCCGCTCGCTCAACATGAACGACGCGCACCTCTACTGCGCCCCCGAGCAGTTCGCCGCCGAGTTCAACGCGGTGAACGAGATGTACCTCAAATATTTCAAGATCTTCGGCATCGAGAAATACGTCATGCGCTTCAGCACCTCGGCCCCCGAAGGCCTGGGCCGCAAATACGTCAACGAACCCGCCCTCTGGAAGCAGACCGAAGACATGGTACGCGGCGTCCTGGTCGATGCCAAAATCAACTTTGTCGAGGTGCCCAACGAGGCGGCCTTCTACGGGCCGAAGATCGATGTCCAGGTCTGGAGCGTCATCGGCCGCGAGTTCACCCTGGCGACCAACCAGGTTGATTTCGCCGTGCCGAAGCGGTTCGGGCTGGTCTATAAGGACCGGGACAACGTCGAGAAGACGCCGCTGTGCATCCATCGCGCGCCGCTGGGCACGCACGAGCGGTTCATCGGTTTCCTCATCGAGCATTACGCCGGCAATTTCCCGCTCTGGCTGGCGCCTGACCAGGTCCGCGTGCTGACCATCGGTGACGACCCAGCGCTGGTAAGTTACGCCAAAGGGATCGTGCAGGAGCTGCGGGCGAGCCTGGTCCGGGCGGACGGCGATTTCGGCACCGACAAGATCAATGGCAAGATTCAGCGGGCTGAGCTGGCCAAAGTGCACACGATGCTCGTGATCGGCCCGCGCGACCTGGCCGCCAACGCCGTCAGCCTCCGCGTCCACGGCCAAGGCAATCTGGGCGCGAAACCGAAGGGAGCGGTGATCGAAGATCTCCTGGCGGCGATCAAGGAACGGCGGGCCTGAATTCCTTGAACCCGAGATGAGTGAACTGCTTGACCCGGTCCAACGAACCGCGGCGGCGCCGTTCGACCGCCAGAGCCGGCGTTACGCCCAGGGCCACATCCTGGAGAATATTGAAGATCTGCGCGTCGCGCTTGCGCGCGCCGCCTAAATCGTCACGCGCTCGCGGTACTCGGGCACCCGCACCTCGGCACCCGGCTTCAGCCCGCGCAACGTTTCGGCGAAGGCCAGCGACTGGGACTCCTCGCCGTGCACGACAAATATTTTTTTCACGTCGCCGGTCAACCCCTCGACATACCGCCTCAACTCGTGCTTGTCCGCGTGGCCGGAGTAGGCATCGAATGACGCGATCCGCGCGCGCACGGGGTGGGGTTCGCCGAAGATGTTCACCGGGTTCTGGCCGGCGAGGATTTGGGCACCCAGGGTGTGCGCGGCGCAGTAGCCGATGAACAGGACCAGGTTGGCGGGGTTGCCGAGGTGGTTCTTGAGGTGATGGCGAATCCGGCCGGCCTCGCACATGCCCGAGGCGCTGATAATGATGGCGGGGGTTTTGAGATCGTTGAGTTTCATCGAGTGCGCCAACTCGCGGATGTACGTCAGGTTCTCCATGCCGAAGGGGTTCTCCTTCTCCCGCAGGAAGCGGTAAATGGTGTCGTTGAAACACTCCGGATGCAACCGGTAAACCTCGGTGGCGTTGACGCTCAACGGGCTGTCCACGAACATCGGCACCTTCGGCACCTGCCCCGCCAGGATCAATTGATGCAGCGCATAAACGATCTGCTGAGTGCGCCCGACGGAAAAGGAAGGGATGATGACTTTGCCGTCGCGCGCCAGGGTTTCGCTGACCAGCCGGCTGAGTTCCCCGACGGCGTTCTGCCGGGTCGAATGTTCGCGGCCGCCGTAGGTACTCTCGACCTGGAGCACGTCCACGTCGGCCACCGGCTCGGGATCGCGCAGGATGTCGTCGCCCCCGCGGCCGACATCACCGGAAAACAGGAAGCGATAGCGACGCCCCGCCTCGCGAATGTCCAGGACCACCTGGGCCGAGCCAAGGATGTGGCCCGCGTCCCGAAAGGTCACCGCGACCCCCTCAGCCACGGGCGTCGCGCGGTCGTAGTTGAAGGAGACGAACTGGCGGACGGCCTTCTCGGCGTCGTCGGCCGTATAGAGCGGTTCCACCGGCGGCAGGTTTTGCTTGGCGCGTTTCCGGGAGACGAACTCCGCGTCGGCGCGTTGGATTTCGGCGGAGTCCTCCAACATGATGCTGGCCAGGTCCCGCGTGGCGAAGGTGCAGTAGATGTTGCCGGCGAATCCGTGGCGGCAGAGATTGGGCAGATTCCCGCAGTGGTCGATGTGCGCGTGGCTGAGGATCACGGCGCTGATCTGGGCCGGGTCAAAGGGGAAATTCCGGTTCCGCTCGATGGATTCCTCGCGCTTGCCTTGGAACAGGCCGCATTCCAGCAATAACCGTTGGCCGTTGACCTCCAGGAGGTACATCGAGCCGGTCGTCGTGCGCGCGGCGCCGAAGAAATGGATCTGCATGGGCTGAGTCTCGGGTCGCCGGCTCAAAGTTGCAAGCCGCGCCTGCAATGCCGGCGGGCAATCTCGAACCCACACCGCGGTCGGGTCGGGTCGCCCCCCGGCCGCTCAGGGATGGCGGAAGGTGATGCGCGCCTTGTTCAAATCGTAGGGCGACATCTGGAGACTGACCTTGTCCCCGACGCTGATGCGGATGAAATTCTTGCGCATTTTCCCGGAGATGTGGGCCAGGACCTCGTGCCTATTGGGCAGGGCGACCCGGAACATCGTGCCGGGCAATACCTGCGTGACGGTGCCAGTCAACTCGATTGGTTCTTCTTTCGCCATCACGATCTGAGCGAGCCCGTCTCTATGCCATCACCTTCAACGCTTTGTCCAGCACGAATCAGCACGAATCACCGCCTCGCAATTTGCCTTTCCACCATCGGCCTGCGCCGCTCCGGTCTCCGTGCCAGCCGCCGGTTCAGGACTTACCGGGGCGCCGGATCAGGGCCCGCGTCGCGATGCCCACCTCCCGCGCCACGTCCATCACGTTGACGACCTCCTGCCAGGGGGCTTTCCCATCCCCGTTGATGGACAACACGGCTTGCGGGTTGCTCTTGAGCGCCGCCCGTAACTCGGTCCGCAATCCATCAATCGTTACCGGCTTGGCCCCCAGGTAGAGATACGGCGATTGCGGCGCGACGGTCACCACCAGATTCCCTTCGCTGGCCCCTTCCTTGCCTTCCTTGGACTGCGGCAGGATGATCTTGACCGCTGGCTGACGCTTGAACGTGGTTGTGACCATCAGGAAAATCAGCACCACCATCAACACGTCGATCAACGACACGATGATGACCGTCGGGGCCCGGCGCCGTTTACGCTGGATGAACTGCATTGGGCACGACCTTCTCCTTCTTCCGATGCGGGTATTGTCGGCGGAGAAACTCGTCGCACAACCGCTCCAGCTCCAACGCCAGCGCCTCGACGCGGCGGCTATAGTAGCTCCAGGCCGCCAGCGACGGGATCGCAATCATCAGACCCATCAGTGTCGCGTTGAGCGCCAGCGCGATCCCGCGGGCAAATTCCGCGTGCTCGTTGACCCCGGCCTCGCCCAGGCTGCCAAAGAGCGTGATCAACCCGTAGATCGTCCCCACCAGGCCCAGCAACGGCGCGATCCCCGTCACGATCTCCAGCACCACCAGCCCGCGCTCGAGCCGCGCCACCACGTGGCGGGACCGCGTCTGCAACGCCTCGACGTTCTCCGCCTTCGGCCAACTCAAATGATCCGCGGCCACAACCACCAGTTCGCTCAACGGCGAGGGCTCCTGTTCGCAGACTCGCCGCAGCATCGGCACCTCCGCGCCCGAGTGGCACGAGTTGAGCGCCGCCTCGAGGTTGGGCGGAATCACCCGCCGCCGCCGCAGCGCCAGGCCACGCTCGATGATGAACGTCACGCTGACCACCGAGGTCAGCACCAACACACTTAATATGAACAGTTCCATGCGCTCAGGCGACGCCGCGCTCGAGTCCTTGAGTTTCGAAACCGGGTGTAATCAAGTCAAGTGACATGAGGTCGGCGGCACGCCTTGCTAGTTGTAGTAGAAGGTGAATTTCACGACTTTAAACGTTGCGCCGACGTCCAGGCGCAACGCCCGCGGCCAGGGCCGGTAGGGGGAGGGATCCTGTACCGCCTTCTGACAGAGCCAAGCGTAGAAATCTCCAACGTCACTCTGTCTGACCTTCAATTCGGTGATCGCGCCGTCCTCATTCAAGCGAAACTCCAGCACCACCTTGCCCGAGCGCTCCAGCGAGTAGTGGTGCTCGTCCAGCAGATCGTACCACCGCTGTTGCACCGCGGCAATCATCTCCGCCGCGTACTCCCCGAGGGCGCTCTGCTGCACGTCCAGCGACGATTCCACATTGAACTGCCGGACGCCGCCGTCCTGTTTCATCTTTTGCCCGGCCAGGATGCCCTGTCGCAACCGCGCCTCGGCCAGGGTCCGTGGTGGATCCGCCGGCGCCACCGTCATCCGCGGCTCCTCGGCGTCGCCGGTCTCTGGCGCGGCGGGTGGTTTCGCCAACGGCTGGGCCGCCGCCAGGTTGCCCGGTGCGGGCTTGGGTTTGGCCAGCGCCGTCAACTCCTGCGGCTCCGACTTATTGGCCGGTGCGGTCTTTGGTTCCGGCATCCGCTTCTGCTCGGCCGCCGCCGGCTTGGGAACCGGCTTGGGCGTCGGCGGCGGAGGCACGCGATTGGGCCGTGTCTGGTCGAAGGTGCGCAGCACTTGAGTCTGCTTGCCGTCCACCTGCGGCTTGTTCGAGTCCCGCCGCGTATCCGGGTTGGCGGCGTGTGAGTTCAGCGCGGAGAACAGCCGGGTGTCCTTTGGCGGTTGGGCAGTGGCGACCCGCGGATCGACATCGACGAACTTCAATTCCAGCTCGCGCGCCGGCGGCGAAAGTTGCTTTCGGACGTTGGGAGCCAGGGCGTTGACCGGCAGGCGGAGAATCTTCTCCAGCCAACGCGGGGTCGAGGCTCGCTGCCAGATGCCATAATGATGGCCCACCTTCCAAGTGCCGAATACGAACAGATGGAACGCAAGCGAAATCGCCAGCGCCCGCACAATCGGGTGCTCGTCCAACTCGAAGGCCTCGACCCTCCTCCGCCAACGCTCGATTTGCGGCTGCGGGGGCGCCCGCCTGGGTTCCAACGTTAACATCGCCAAAAGCATGCCGCAGGTCGCCGGACCTGGCAACTGCTTGTTGACCCGCTCCGGAGGGCACGCCGAAGTTCGGACCGTCGCCGTCCGCCGCGCTTGATTCCTTGAACCCAAGGACTCTTTGCGACCAGACCAAGTTCTGGTTCCCCCTCTCATTGCTGCGTTTGGGGATTCAAGGAAAATTGATCGCCGTCTGGTCTCGATGCCGCTTATGCTGGTGTCAGAAACAACTCATGAACCCGGTCGCTCTCATCACCGGCGCCTCCCGCGGGATCGGCCGCGGCATCGCGCTCGAATTGGCCGAACTCGGCTATGACCTCATGCTCAATTTCGTCCGCGACGCCCGGGCGGCGCAGGCCGCTTCCCGTGCGGCCCTCGCCATCGCTCGTCAATTCGGCCCCCCGATCCGGGTGGTGACTTGCCGGGCGGACCTCTCGCTGGCCACCGACCGGCAATCGCTCATCGAATCCACCCGCGCGACCTTCGGCCGCCTGGACCTCCTGGTCAACAACGCCGGCGTCGCCCCGTCCGTCCGGGCGGATATCCTCGACGCGACCGAGGAAAGCTTTGATCGCCTCATGGCCGTCAATCTCAAGGGACCGTATTTCCTGACGCAACTCGCGGCAAAATGGATGATCGATCAGGTCCGCGGGCACCCGGGTGCGGCCAAGGCCGCGGCCGCTCACCGGGCTGGCGGCCGGGCTCGGCCCGTGCGTCCGAAAATCATCAACATCGCCTCGATCAGCGCCTACGCCTTGTCCGTGAACCGCGGTGATTACTGCATCGCCAAGGCGGGTTTGTCGATGGTGACCGCGTTGTTCGCGGCGCGCCTGGCGGCATACGGCATTCACGTCTATGAAATTCGACCGGGCGTCATCGCCACTGACATGACCAGACCCGTGAAGGCCAAATACGACCGGTTGATCGCCGGTGGTTTGACGCCGATCGCCCGGTGGGGAACGCCCAGGGATGTCGGCAAAGCGGTCGCCGCCATCGCGCAGGACCTCCTGCCATTCAGCACCGGCGAAGTCCTCAACGTCGATGGCGGCTTTCATCTGCGCCGACTGTAGCCCTGGCCAGGGTCGGCCACGCTCATTGCTGCCAAATCATGTCGGCCACCGTCCGGCCCGAAGGAATGAACGGCAGCACATGCTCGGTGTAAGGCGTGATCACGTCCAGGACATACGGTTCCTCCGCCTCGAGCATCCGCTCCAAGGCCGGCCGCAATTCCCGCTGATACAGTACCCGCTCAGCCCGCACGTTGAAACTCCGCGCCATCGCCACGAAATCCGGGTAAACCTGCCTCCGATCGTCGGCGTGGCCCAGGTAGGTATGCCCGCGATTGCCGGAATAAAACCGGTCCTCCCACTGCATCACCATCCCCAGGTGCTGGTTGTTCAATACCACCGCCTTGGCCGCGATCCCCTCGATGTGCGCCGTGGCCAGCTCCTGGATGTTCATCAGAAACGAGCCGTCGCCGTCAATGTCGATCACCTGCCGGTCCGGTCGGGCCACTTTCGCCCCCAGCGCCGCCGGATAGCCGAAACCCATCGCCCCAAGGCCCGCGCTGGTCAGGAACTGCCGCGGGAATTGGAACGGGTAGTATTGCGCCGCCCACATCTGGTGCTGGCCCACCCCCGTGGTCAGGATCGCCTCGCCGTGGGTCAGCTCATGCAATAACTCGATCACGGCCTGCGGCATGATCACCTGCCGGGCGTCCCCTCCCATGTGATCGCGCACGTGCTGCGACTTGAGCACCTCCTCGGTCACCCGGTAGCGGAACGGCGCCTTGGCCTTCCACTCGGCAATCTGCCGGTGCCAGGCCGCGAACTTCTTCGCGATCGGCCGCGCCTTGACCATGGCACCCAACTTCCCCAGGGCATAGCGCACGTCGCTCACCACCGGCAGATTCGCCGGCTTGTTCTTGTTGATCTCCGAGGGGTCGATGTCCACATGCACGATCGTGCCGTGCTCGCAAAACTGCTGCACCTTGCCCGTCACCCGGTCGTCAAACCGCACCCCGAACGCCAGCAACAGGTCCGCCCCGGGCGCCGCGAGTTTGCCCTCCCGGAACTCCCCGCTCACCGCCCAGTTCGCGTAGGCCGCCCCGTGCATGCCCAGCCAGCGCAACGACAACGGGTGTGTCTCCGGAAAGGCCCCACAGCCCATCAGCGTGGTCGTCACCGGGATTTGCGCCGCCTCGGCAAACTGGCGCAATTCCGCGTGCGCCTGGCCGGTGATGATGCCCCCGCCCACATACAGGACCGGCCGCTCGGATTTTTCGATCAAGCCAATCATCTCGTTCAACGCCAGGTCACTCGCCCGCTTGTCCGGATTGTAACCGCGCAGGTGGATCTCCTTCGGGAACACCGGCTGGGTGCGCACCTGCTGGATGTTCTTCGGGATGTCGATCACCACCGGCCCCGGCCGCCCGGTTTGCGCCACGTAAAAGGCCTCTTTGAACACGCGCGGAATCTCATTCACGTCGGTCACCAGATAGCTGTGCTTGACGATCGGCAGGGTGAGCCCAAAAATGTCCGTCTCCTGAAACGCCCCCTTGCCAATCATGGGTTGCGGCACTTGGCCGGTGATGGCGATCAGCGGCACCGAATCCATGTACGCGTCCGCAATCCCGGTGACCAGGTTGGTCGCCCCTGGACCGCTGGTTGCCATGCAGACCCCGGCCCGGCCCGTCGCCCGCCCATAACCCCCGGCGGCAAAGGCCCCCCCTTGCTCGTGCCGCGGCAGAATCGTGCGGATCTTCTTCGAACGGGTCAGCGCCTGGTGCATCTCCATGCTCGCCCCGCCCGGGTAGGCGAAAATCGTGTCCACCCCCTCACGCTCCAAACAGGCCACCACGATCTCGCTCCCTTGCATGGTCGGCCCCACTTCCGCGCGCCCGGCGGCGGGCTCGGCCTTGGTCTCTGTCGCTTGATTGGTCTTGCTCATACTCGATGTTCTGGTGCTGGCCGGGGCCGCGGGTCAATAAAAAACCCACGACCGTTTCCAGCCGTGGGTTCTTGTCAAAAGCATCTGCTCAGCCGCAACAAGACCCGACGGCGTCCTCGGTAACGACGACGACCACCAGGCTGACTTGCCGCAGAACGAACAACATTTACGCGATCCTACCGCGACCACTTCCAGTGGTCAAGCCCGGATTTGGCTAACTTATCGTCCGGGTTGTTGGTGACCGCGAGCCTCATGGTTCAAGGACTCTAGCGGGCTTGAGAAGCGAGCCGCTCAAGAGCCGCCGGACGATTCGCCGGCCGATTCGGGAGCGACGTCGAGGTTCAAGCTGGCGAAGGGGTTGTTGTTGAAGGCGGGGCCGGCCGATTTGACGGTCGTGGTGGCGACAGGTTTGGCCGAAGGCCGGACGAGGTTCGGCTCGGTCGCCGGCAGCGGAGATTTGAGCAAATGGGCGTTGATGGAATTAGTCAGCTCGTTTCCTTTGGGCGGCTTGGCTCGCTTGTTGCGGGGCAAGGGGCTGAGCATGACGTTAAGACCGCGGCCAATCAGTTTAGGCGGCGCGTCCGGATGGCCGAACGGGGCGACGGCCTGGATGAACCGTTCGACCGTCTGGAAGCCGTATTCCTGGTGGGCCATCTCCCGGCCACGGAACTTGAGCGTCACCTTGACCTTCATTTCGTCGCAGAGAAACTCGACGGCATGGCTGAGCTTGACCCCGAAATCGTGTGGGTCGATGGTCGGGCTAAGCTGGACTTCCTTGACCTTGGTGGCGTGTTGATGGCGTTTGGCTTCTTTCTCCCGCTTGGATTGTTCGTAACGGAATTTGCCATAGTCCACCAGCCGGCAGACCGGTGGCGTGGCGTTGGGAGCGATCTCGACAAGATCGACGCCGTGGCTGCGGGCGACGGCCAGGGCCTCGTTTAACGACAGGACGCCCAGTTGGTTGTTGTCCAGCCCGATGACCCGGACTTCGCGGGC
>JAGWYX010000972.1 GCA_018969165.1 Verrucomicrobiota bacterium | reverse complement strand
GGCCGCCGTCGTCCGAGCGCTGGATGATCTGCCCGAACCAGCCGCTGGTCTGGGAGGCGTAAATGCGATCGGGGTCAACCGGCGAACCTTTAAGGTGGTAAACTTCTCAGCCGGCGAAGTGCGGGCCGTTGACCTCCCACTGCTTGCGTTTGCCGTCGGCGGTGAGAACAAACGCGCCTTTCTTGGTGCCAACCAGGACTCGGATTTTGCTCATATGTGTTCGGAGTTGGGTTTCAGGCCGTGCGCGACTCGCTGGAGTCCTTGAACTGTGAATCCTGCTCTCATCAAGTCAAGTCCTGGCGTCTCCTTTGTGGTCTGTGTCTTTTGCGCGATGAAGTCTTCTCAATCCGGGATTTCCGCCTCGACCAACTGCGCCAGAAGCGCGAGCGATTCCTGCCAGCCCAGGTAGCATCCCTCGGCCGGAATGGCGGCCGGCACGCCTTCCTGGACGACGCTCAGTTCCGTGCCGCAAGAAACTGCTTTCAATGTGATGGTCGTGCGCATTTGCCCGGGCAGATTCGGGTCGTCGAATTGGTCCGTGTGACAAATGCGCTCAGGCGGCGTCAACTCAACAAAGGTCCCGCCGAAGGCATGGCTTTTGCCGGTGCCGAAATTCGTGAAGGTCATCCGGTAACTGCCGCCGACCTTGGCGTCCAGGTGGTGGACCTTGCCCGTGAATCCGTTTGGCGGCAGCCATTTGGCCATCGCCTCGGCGTCCAGAAAGGCGCGGTAAATTCTCTCCGCCGGCGCGCGCAGTACCCGGTGGAGGCGGAGGGTGTGGGAACTCATGATCGGGTCTCCGGCGCGGTTGGCCGCCGACTCGGACGGCTGGACGATGACCATTCTCGATACCCCGAAGCGGTCGGCGACCATGCCGAAACGGGGTGAGAATTATTTTCGTTCATAGATTATATTCTTGTTGGTTGAGTGTCTGACGGAAAATGGGTCTCGGGTCAAGCCTGCTTCTGGAAGGCCTCCAGGCCCTCCAGGCGCGGCGACCGGCCTTGGGGTTGTTTGCCTGGCGTGTGCCGTTCCGGGGGCGGCGAGGCGGGTGTTGCACGCGCTCGCCGGCCCCCGGCGCGACTCAGGCCAATCCTTCCATCCCTCAAGCGGTGGCGTGGGCGAGTTGAGTCTCGGGTGCGGTCTGATTGGTCAAGGGGCACTGCTCGGCGACGGGCCGAACCTCGATCCTGACGCCATGTGGCAGGCCGGGGCACTGCTGGGCGATGGCGACCGCTTCGTCCAGGGTGTGCACCTGGAGCAGGAAGTAGCCGCCGATGGCCTCTTTGGACTCGGCGAACGGCCCGTCGGCAACGACGGATCCGTTCCGGCCGGACACGATCTTGCCTTCGCGTTCCAGGGGATTGCCGGCAATGACCTTGCCTTGGTCGGTCAAGCGTTTGAACCAGTCCATCCACTGGCTGGCGATGGTTTGCATTTCTTCCGGCGAGAGGCTTTTGTGCCAGTCGTTGCCCCGGAACAGGAGGATGTATTTCTGAGTGTTTGTGTTCATAGGTTGACTTTTGTTGGATGCGTGACGTTATCGTCTTGTCAGAGATACGACGAACGGGCCCGGCCGTTCAGGACACGGGACGGAAAGATTTTTCCGGGGAGGGTACCGGCGCGGCGCGGCCGGGGGCGGGCGTCGGACTCGAGTACGGCTCGGGGACGATCAGAATTGCGCCTGCACCTGCCAACTGGCGGAGGTGGGCGGCAGCTCGATCAGTTGCCGTTTGGCATCCACTCGAGCCGGGCGCCCGTTGACGGTGGCGGCGCGCAGCGGTCGCCCGTCGGGCGATCGCAGGCGGAGAAGGACGACGTCGGGCACCGCGGTCGTGGCCAGGCGGACGTGCGCGTCGATCTCGCCCCGCGCGGCGTGCGACGTGATGGCGAGATCGAGCGGCCCGAAATAGGTCGCCGCGCGTTCGACCTTGATCTCTTTGCCGTCGGTC
>JAGWYX010000065.1 GCA_018969165.1 Verrucomicrobiota bacterium | reverse complement strand
CGCGGAACCGGGACGACGGCGGGCCCAAGTTAATGGAACATTTCCTGATTGCGCGGCGGCTGGTCGAGGCCGGCGCGCGGTGCGTGACCCTGGCGTTCAGCCGGTGGGACCATCATGGCGACAACTTCAACGCCTTGCGGCAGGACCTCCCGATGCTCGACCAGGGCCTGAGCGCGCTCGTCGAGGATCTCCACCAACGCGGCTTGGACCAGGACGTCTCCGTCGTCGTCTGGGGCGAGTTCGGCCGGACACCGACGATCAACAAGGACGCCGGGCGCGATCATTGGCCGCGGGTCTCGTGCGGGTTGCTGGCCGGGGGTGGGATGAAGACCGGGCAGGTGATCGGGGCCACGGACCGTTTGGGGGGCGAGGCGGTCGAGCGGCCGGTGCAATTTGGCGAGGTCTTCGCGACGCTTTACCACAACCTGGGCATCGACGTGAACAAGGTCACGCTCCCGGACCTGTCCGGCCGCCCGCAATACCTGGTCGATAACGGCTGTCAACCGATGAAGGAACTGGTCGCATGTTGACGATCTACGGTCGGTCCGCGCGATTCTGCGACGGCATTTCCCGGCGGAACTTTCTCAAGATTGGCGCGCTCGGCCTGGGTGGCCTGGCGTTGCCGCAACTGCTCCAGGCCGAAGCCCGTTCGGGCATCCGCCAATCGCACAAGGCGATCATCATGATCTACCTGCCCGGCGGCCCGCCGCACCAGGACATGTTCGACTTGAAGCTGGAGGCGCCGCTGGAGATTCGCGGCGAGTTCCGGCCCATCCACACCAACGTGACCGGGATCCAGATTTGCGAGCATTTGCCGCGCCTGGCGACGATGATGGATAAGCTCGCCGTGGTCCGGACCCTCTCCGACGCCGTGGACGATCACTCGGATTTTCATTGTTTCACCGGCCGCTCGAAACGCAACCAACCCCCCGGCGGCTGGCCGACGTTCGGCTCGGTCGTCGCCCGGCTGCTCGGGTCGGAGGATCCGGCGATCCCGCCATTCGTCGGGCTCGAGCCGCGGATGCAGCACATGCCCTACAACGAGGCCGGACCGGGTTTTCTGGGCGCCGCCTACCGTTCGTTCCGGCCCGAAGGCGACGGCAAGACCGACATGGTCCTCAACGGCATCACGCTCGATCGGTTGGCGGATCGGAAGGCGCTCCTCGCCAGTTTCGACCGGTTCCGTCGCGACGTGGACGGGAGCGGGTTGATGGCAGGATTGGACGCGTTCAACCAACAGGCGTTTGGCGTGCTGACTTCGAGCAAGCTGGTTCGGGCCCTGGACCTGCAGCAGGAAGACAAGCGGGTGCTCGAAGCCTACGGCAGGGGCGATCCCAAACCGCACGGCGATGCGGCCCCGATGTTGATGGAACAGTTCCTGGTGGCCCGCCGGCTGGTCGAGGCCGGGGCGCGGTGCGTCACGGTGGCATTCGGCTTTTGGGATTACCACTCGAACAATCACCGGTTGGCCAAGCAGGATTTGCCGTTGCTCGATCAAGGGGTCAGCGCGCTGGTCCAGGACCTGCACCAGCGCGGCCTGGACCAGGACGTCTCGGTCGTCGTCTGGGGCGAGTTCGGCCGCACGCCGACCATTAACAAGGATGCCGGGCGCGATCATTGGCCCAAGACCTCCTGTGCATTGCTGGCTGGCGGTGGGATGCAGACCGGCCAGGTCATCGGCGCGACGGACCGGCTCGGCGGCGAACCAGTCGAGCGACCGGTGGCGTTCGGCGAAGTCTTCGCCACGTTATACCACAATCTCGGGATCGACGTGAGCAAGACGACGATCACCGACCTGACCGGCCGCCCGCAGTACCTAGTGGACGACGGGTGCCAGCCGATGAAGGAACTGGTCGGTTGACAATTCGACGCCGAACGCGCAAGAGCCGAGGGGATGAATGTTGAACAGATTCGCAAGAAACTGGCAGGTGGTTTCCGACCGTTTGTCATTCGGACGTCGGATGGGCGCGAGTTCAAGGTCCCTCACCCCGAGTTCATCGCGGTCGGCAGGTTCGAGGTGGCGGTGGTGGGCAAGGGCGGCGATATCGATCTGCTCGACCCGTTGCACATCGTATCGATCCGCAGCTTGGCGAGACCAAACGGATCTTCGAGGGGCGCGGCGCGGCGGTAAGTGGGAGTTGCGAGCGGCGGGGTTGCTCTTGTGCGGGCTGACCGTGCTCGCTCAGGCCAAGGAAACCGTCGGTTCCATCGACTTTGGCAGGCTGGTGGGTCTGCAAATCCAGTGCGGCGCCGCCCGCGACGCGTCGGCCAAACCCGAGTTGCGGTTGACCGGCGCCGACGCGCGCGAACAATTGCTCGTCAACGGTCAGTTCAGCGGCGGCCGGGTGCGGGATTTCACCCGCGACGTCCGTTACCAGGTCGTACCCGGCGGGGTGGTGCAGGTGGACCCGACGGGTTGGGTCGTGCCACTGGCCAACGGGAAGGCGACCATCACGGCCCGGTGCAAGGAAGGCCTGAGCGCCGCCCTGCCGGTCGTGGTCGAGCGGCTCCAGGCGGTGGTCCCGGTGAACTTCGCCAACCAGATCGTGCCGATCTTCACCAAGCTGGGCTGCAACGGCGGCGGCTGTCACGGCAAGGCCAGCGGGCAGAATGGCTTTCGCCTGTCCTTGCTTGGTTTCGAGCCGGCGGAAGATTATGAGCACCTGGTCAAGGAGGCGCGTGGACGCCGTCTGTTCCCCGCGGCGCCCGAGCACAGCCTGATTCTCCTGAAGGCGACGGCGACGCTGCCCCACGGTGGCGGCCGGCGGCTGGACACCAACTCGATGGATTACCGGCTGTTGGTGCGCTGGATCGCTCAGGGGATGCCTTACGGGAACGCCACCGATCCAACCGTGGACCGGATCGAGGTATCCCCCGAGGAACGCACCATGCCCTTGAACGGTGGCCAGCAACTGGCCGTGATTGCCCATTACACGGATGGATCGGTTGAAGACGTGACGCGCGGGGCGTTGTTCGAGGCCAACGACAAGAACCTCGCCACGGTGGACGGGAACGGCTGGGTCAAAGTCTTCGCTCAACCGGGCGACGTGGCGGTGATGGTGCGCTACCAGGCCAAGGTCGCGGTCTTTCGCGCCACCTTGCCCCTCGGGGCACCGGTCGAGCATTTGCCGACCCCAAGGAATTTCATCGACGAGCTGGTGTTCAAGAAACTAAAGGCCGTCGGCATGCCGCCGTCCGACTCGTGCGATGACGCCACGTTCGTGCGGCGGGTCGGCCTCGATATCACCGGTCGCCTCCCGACGCCGGCGGAGACCAAAGCGTTTCTGGCCGATCGCGACGCGGCCAAGCGCGACCGGTGGATCGATCGGTTGCTCGGCAGGCCCGATTACGCCGACTACTTTGCGGATGACTGGAGCGCCTTGTTGCGCAACAAACGGTCGCGCGCCACCCAGGCACGGGGTACTTATGCCTTCCATGATTGGATTCGCGACAGCCTGCTGGTCAACAAGCCCTATGACCGGTTCGTGCGCGAAATCCTCACCGCCTCCGGCTCGGTCGAACAGGATCCACCCGTCGCGTGGTACCACCAAGTCCGGGATCCGAACGCCGAACTCGAAGACGCCGCCCAGTTGTTCCTGGGGACCCGACTGAAGTGCGCCGAGTGCCACCATCATCCGTTCGAAAAATGGAGCCAACGCGACTACTACCGCTTTGCCGCCTTTTTCTCCCAGATCGGCCGCAAACCGGGTCCGCAACCGGATGAGGAAGTCATCTATCATCGGCGCGGCAATCCCACGGCCCTGAACAAGAAAACCCAGCAACCGGAAAAACCGGCCGGGCTGGGTGACGCCCCGCTGGATTTGTCGCCCGACGACGATGCCCGGCAAGCCTTGGCCGACTGGATGACCAGCAAGCGGAACCCGTTTTTTGCCCGGGCGCTGGTCAACCGGTATTGGAAACATTTCTTCGGCCGCGGCCTGGTCGAACCGGACGACGATCTGCGCGAAACGAACCCGGCGACCGACCCGGAGCTCCTCGACGCGCTGGCGAAGTATTTCATCGACCGCGGCTATGATCTCGAGGATTTGGTCCGGACCATTTGCCAGTCGCGCACTTACCAGCTCAGCTCGCTGCCGAACGTTTACAACGTGGTCGATAAACAGTATTTCTCCCGGTATTACCCCAAACGGCTGACCGCCGAGGTCTTGTATGACGCCGTGAACCAGGTCACCCGGTCCGACAGCGCCTTCGAAGGCTTGCCGCGCGGCACCCGCGCGGTCCAGTTGCCCGACGACAGCTACAACGCCAGTTCCTATTTCCTGGCCGTCTTTGGCCGGCCCGACGATTCGAGCGCGTGCGACTGCGAGCGGTCGCAGGATGCCAGTCTGGCTCAGAGCCTCCACCTCCTCAACGCGAAAGAAATCGAGGACAAACTCACCAGCGATCAAGGCCGCCCGCATCTCCTGGCGAACGACCAGACGCGGGGCGACGACGCCAAGCTCCGCGAACTCTATCTCTGGGCTTACAGCCGCGAGCCGAATGCCAGTGAGTTGGCGGCTGCCCGGCGTTACCTGGACAAGGAATCGGCGGCGAAACCGGCCGTCGGCCGTCGCCTGGCCTACGAGGATATTTGCTGGGCCTTGATCAACACGAAGGAGTTTCTGTTCAATCACTGATCCAGTTCCTATGCTCTCAACGGGCGAACCACGGCGCGCCGGGCGGGGAACGAGGTGGAGGGCAGGGGCCGGCGGGGCTATGCTGACTCTTCATCGACCGTTCGGCGGTGGGGCCGAGCTGCCGCTCGGCCTGGGGGCGCGGCACCGCCGCTCTTCCAGGTTCATGGTCTCGAGGCATGATCGAGGATCCGTGGGGGCTTCCCATAAACCCGGTAGCAGCGGACCTCAGTCCGCTCACTCTTTCCTCCGAACCAGTCAGAGCCGACTTACGTCGGCTGCTACAGGGTCTTTTCCGGTTCATGGCCTCATGCCAAGTCCGGCCTCGGATATGGCGGCTCTCCAGGAACCCGCCCTCACCCGACTTCGCTTCGCTTCGCCGGGGCATGCCCTGACCCCTTTCCCCGGGGCGAGGGAATCGCCAACTGGGCTGCTCGAACCTTCTGAAGTTCCCTTCGCCATCGCCGCCGGTGATGGAGGGGCACCCGAAGAGCTCAGTCAAACCGATCACGGCGAAAGATCCTCCCTCTCCCATCCGATGGGAGAGGGCCGGGGTGAGGGTTCTGCCGAGGTCAGGGTCCCATTTCGTAACGCCATAACCCACCTCGTCACCCTGCTCGCGTTTCGGTTGTTCGTCGTTCCCGCCGTTCTCCACGCCGAACTGCCGCTGGCCCGGTTGGACACGGTCGTCCCGGCCGGTGGACGACAAGGGACCACGGTCGAGGTAAGGGTGACCGGCGCGGACCTGGACGAAGCCCAAGAAATTTACTTCTCCGGCCCGGGCATTTCGGCAACCCGTAAACCGTCGCCGGACGGGGGCGCCGACCGGTTTCTGGTCCGCATCGCCGCGGATGCGGCCCCCGGCGTGTATGACGCGCGGGTGGTCGGCCGGTTCGGGATTACTAATCCGCGGGCTTTCGTCGTGGGAGACCTACCCGAACGGACGTCGAGCGCAACCAATTCGACGCCGACGACGGCGACCACGATGGCGGTGAATACCACCGTGAACGGCTGCGCCCGGCCGGATGCGATCGAGTACTTCCAAATGGCGGCCAAGACCGGCCAGCGGGTGCTGATCGACTGCGCCGCGCGCAACCTCGATTCCCGGATGGAGCCCGTGCTGATCGTGGGCGACACCGCGGGCCGCGAGTTGGGCCGCAATCGCAGTGGCGGGTTGCTCGATTTCACCGCCCCGGCCGACGGGGAGTACCTGCTCCGGGTGCATGATCGACTCTACCGCGGTGGGGATGAATACTTCTACCGGCTCACGATTGGAACGGCCCCGCGGATCGACTTCGTTTTGCCCGCAGCCGGTCAACCGGGAACCACGGGGCAATACATGCTCTCCGGGCGCGATCTGCCCGGCAGCCAACCCGCCCTGGGCGAGAGGCTCGATGGCAATCGGTTGGAGCAGGTGCCGGCGCAGATTCCCATGCCCGGCGAGCGCCGCTTTAACTCGTGGCTGCCGGCCGACTGGCTGACGCTGCCCGCCGCCGCGGTGATGGAGGGGATCGAGTATCGCCTGCGCAACGGGGGGAAGGTCTCGAACCCCGCCTGGATCGGTTTTGCCGAGGCGCCGGTGGTGGTCGAGCAAGGGTCGGACGACACACCGGACCGCGCGCAGGCCGTCGTGCTGCCGTGCGAATTTGTCGGGCGCTTTCACGCGCACAGCCGGCCCACCTGGATCACGTTCGAGGCGGCCAAGGGGGACCGGTATTGGATGGAAATCTATTCCCAACGACTGGGCTGGTCGGTGGATCCATTCCTGCTCGTGCAACGTTTGTCCAGGACCGCCAAGGGCGAACTCAAGACGGCCGACGTGCGGGAGGTTTATGGCGCCGATGCGAACCTGGGCGGCGTCGAGTTCAATACCACCACGCGTGATCCCGCCTGGGAGTTCAACGTCAAAGAGAGCGGCCGATACCGGGTCCAGGTCCGCGACCTGTTCAACGAGAACGAGGAGTACCCGGGCGCGGTCTATCAGCTTTCGATTCGCAAGGAGTCGCCCGATTTCCGGCTGGTTGCCCTGCCGCAGCCGCCGCCGCTGGCGAACAAGGATGCGAAGGAAGCTCGAGTCTGGACGACCTTCTTGCGTCGAGCCGAGACGACTCCCGTCAAGGTGTTGGCTTTCCGCCGTGACGGGTTCAATGGCGCGATTGAACTGGCGGTGGAAGGGTTGCCCTCCGGAGTGGCGGCCGGGCCAGCGACTATCCCTTCCGACCAAACCACTGCCACTCTTCTTTTGACGGCGGGAGCGTCGGTGACCAATTGGTTCGGGCCGATCCGGATCGTGGGGCGGGCGGAGATAAACGGAGCGACGTTGGTGCGCGCGGCGCGCGGCGGGACGGTGGTCTGGAATGTGGCGGATTATAGCACCGAGGCGGTTTGCTCGCGACTGACCCGCGAATTTGCGGTAGCCGTGAGCGCCACCGAAACGGCCCCGCTGTCGATCGGGGTCGAAACGTCCCGGACCTGGGAAGCGGTGGTGGGCGGCAAGTTGCAGATTCCAATCCAACTGACCCGGCGCGCCGAGGTGAACGGGAAACTGAAACTGACCCCGGCGGGTCTGCCGGGGCTGGACTCGGCCCCCGAAGTCGAACTCGACGGCCGGGCGACCAACGCGGTCCTCGAGTTGGACCTGGCCCAGCAAAAAATCCCGGCCGGAGTCCACACCTTCTACGCGCGGCTCCTGGCAGACGTGCGCTACCGGAAGCTCGCGCCCAAGGCCTGGAAGGTGGCGGACACCGAGGCGAGGACGGCCGAGGACCAGGCCCGGCACGTCGAAACGACAGTAGCCGAACTCAAGGCGGCGTCGGCGAAGGCCGCGAACCGACTGGCCGCGGCGAAGAAGAGCGCCGAGGACACCGCCGCGGAGGCGCGCCCGTTGGACGCCAAGCGGGCGGCGGCGCGGGCGGCTTGTGAAAAATCACCAGCCGACCCGCTGCTGCAAGCGGCGGAGATGGCCGCGGAGAGAGAAGCAGCCGAAGCCGACGCGCGCTCCCAGGCGGCCAACGAGGCCAAGGCTTCGGCGGAAAAGGCGGCCGCCGAGTTTTCCGCCAAACTCCGGGACGCGGAGAAGGAAAAGGTCGCCATGACAGACCGCGCGAAGGCGATGACCCAGAAGGTCCAGCCCCTGGATGTCGCCGTCACCGTTTATTCTCCGCCCATCCGCCTGAGAGTCAGCCCCGCGCCGCTCAAGGAGGCCAAGCGCCAATGACTGGATGCCTTGGACCATGAAGCAAGCCGCCGGCAAAATCGGCGGGCTCGGGGTGGCTCGTCCAGTCATCCACGTTTGGATGGCTGTGATCGCCTGGGGCTGCCTGGTCGCGAGCCAGGCGGCGCAGCTTCAGCCCGCAGCGGCCATTGCGTCGGCGGCGGTCCCGATCGCGGATTTGAAGCGGTCGACCCCGGTCAATTTCGAGGAGGAAATCCTTCCGGTGCTCAAACGCAATTGTCTGGCCTGCCACAACACGACCAAGGCCAAAGCCAGCCTGGTCCTGGAGACCCCGGCGAGCATCCTCAAGGGCAGCGAAGACGGCCCGGTCGTGGTGCCGCGAAAGGGGAGCCAGAGCCTGCTGCTGCAGGTCGCCGCGCACGCCCAGAAGCCGTTCATGCCGCCCCGAAACAATCCGGTAAACGCCCTGACCTTGACGCCGACTGAACTCGGGCTGGTGAAGCTCTGGATCGACCAGGGCGCTACCGGGGTGGTGACGAGCGTGGTGGGTCCGGTCCATTGGCAGCCATTGCCGCCCGGGTTGAACGAGATCGACGCGGTGGCGATCACCGCCGATGGCCAGTTCGCCGCCTGCGGCCGGGCGAACCAGATTTTTATTTACCACCTGCCCTCGGGCCAACTGGTGACACGCCTGACCGACCCGGCGCTACTGAAACGCGGCTTTGCCGATCAGCCGGGCGTCGCGCAGCGCGACCTGGTCCAGGCGCTCGCTTTCAGCCCCGACGGTTCGCGCCTGGCCTCGGGTGGCTACCGCGAAGTCAAACTCTGGCGGCGGCAACCCAACACCCAGCGAGCCACGCTTTCGTCCGCCGACATCGGCGATGCGCGCGTAATCGCCTCCAGTCCGGACGGCAAATGCCTCGCGTTTGGTGGGCGCGACGGGCGAATCCGGCTGTGGGACCCCGTCCGCGGGAAGCTCGTCCGCGAACTCACGGGTCACACCGCGGCGGTGAGATCGGTGCGCTTCTCCCCGGACGGCGCCGAGCTTTGTTCCGGTTCGGCCGATCAAACGATCCGGGTTTGGAGGTTGCACGACGGTCGGGCGGCGGGAACGATCATCACTCCCGCGAAGGTCAACGCCGTCGCCTGGGTCAGGCGCGGCGCGCAAATCGCGTCGGCCGGCGACGACAACGTGATCCGGCTCTGGTCATTGCCGTCGGCCTCCGGTGCTGCCGGCAACGGCCCGCCTCCGGGCCCGGTCCGACAACTGACCGGGCACAGCCAGCCGGTTACGTGCCTGGATGCGCTTGGGCTGGAGGGCAACGAACTGGTTTCGGGCAGCCGCGATGGCACGGTGCGGGTGTGGGATCTCGAGACCGGGAAACAGGTGCGCGAACTGAAGCAGGGAGGACCGGTGACAGCGGTGGCAGTCCGGCCGGATGGAGGACGGTTCGCCGCCGCCGGGCTGAACAAGGTCGTGAGACTGTGGAACGCGAACGACGGCCAGTTGGTTGCCGAGCTGACGGGCGAGCGCCACGCGCAAGAAGCGGTGCAGGCCGCCGAGCGCGCGCTGGCTTTCGTGAAGCAAGAGCTGACTTATCAGCAAGGCGTCCTGGAAAACGCCAGCAAACAGGAACCTGCCGACACCAATGCGGTCAGCAAGGCGGCGGAAGCACACGCGACCGCCGACCGCGCATTGGCGGAACAGCAAAGCTCCGTTCGGCTGGCACGCGAGGCCAAGACGGAGGCCGACAAAGGGTTGAACGACGCGGCGGCGGCGGCGAAATTGGCGTCGGACCTCAAGGAGATCGCGTCGAAAGTTGCAACGCTGGCGGTGGCCGCCGCCCAATCGGCGCGAGACAAGGCTGCCCAAGCCAAGGCGGCAGTGGACCAAGCCACCGCGGCGCGCTCGGCCGCGGACAAATCGCTGGTGGAACTGACGCGCCAGGCCAAAGCCGCCGCGCAGAAACTGGCTCAGGCCAAAACCCCGGCGCCCACCAATGGCGCGTCGCCCGTGGAGGTCCCGGCCAGCGTCCAACGCGCCGCTGCCGAGACTGCCGCCACGGCTAAATCCGCGCTCGACCGCGCGGCTGAGTCGAGGATCGCGCTCGACCGGGCCAGCGCCCGTCAGCAAGCCGCGGAGCAGGCCGCCGCCGCCGCTGCCGCCCAGGTGCAAACGGCGAATGTGAACCGGGCGGCGGCGGAACGACTTTCCATCGAGGCCGCCAAGCGACAAAGGGATGAGCAAACGCGGGCCAAGGCGGCCGAGAAATCCCTCGCCGAAACCGAGCAGACCGCCAAGCGGGCCGAAGAGGCCAACGCCCGCGCCGCGCACCTGCTCCAGGACGCGCAGAAGGCACTGAAACGGACCGCGGCTTCCGTGGAATCCGCGCGGACCGCGATCGCCGCCGCGTCAGCCG